>CAZONY010000483.1:292-1926 GCA_964581215.1 uncultured Chitinophagaceae bacterium
GGGGATTGTCACTGTGGCGGGGCCAGTGAGGGAGGTCTGAACCTCGAGCATCTCCTGGGCCCAGAAGGGCACCCGCGGGAATTTCCAGTCTCCTCCAGCGATCGCGATCACGCCCTTTGGACGGCCGTGTGGCGGAACACCCGGACGGGGACCATGCCTCCGGCCGACCACGCGCCACCCCCCGACGAGGACCGCCGCCGACTCGTCGCCTCGATCGAGCAAAGCATCTTCGGTGTGAATCATGACCGGCCCGACCCTGGGCGGGTCGTGCTGCGGCGGCTGAATCGATTCGAGTACGCGAACACCGTCCGGGATCTTGCCGGCCTCGATATGAACGTGCTGGACGACCTGCCAGCCGACGACACGGGCCATGGCTTCGACACGATCGCCGCGGTGCTGACAGTGTCGCCGCTACTGCTTGAAAAATACCTCGCCGTGGCGATGCACCTGGGGGCAGAGTGTGCCGAGGTGCGTCCTACATCCACGGATGGCCAGACTCGGGATTACCCCCGCGAACGCCGCAGACTCTTCGCCTTTGGCCCACCACCCCCCGATTCCGATGCGAAAGAGGCGCATCGACGCCGTACGATCGAGCGGCTCGCGACCCGCGGCTTTCGTCGACCGGCCGATGCACGCACGATCGACCGACTCGTTGCCGTCGCCGTCGCCGGGGAAGACAGGCACGGCTCGTTCGAAGGGGGCGTGGCCGAGGCACTCACTTCGGTATTGGCTTCGCCGAGATTCCTGTTTCGTGTGGAGGCTGACGCACCCGGTCATGAGACAAGCGATGACGCCCCGATCGACGAATTCTCTCTCGCCTCGCGGCTTTCCTATTTTCTGTGGGGCACGATGCCCGACGACGAACTGCTGTCGATCGCCGCACGAGGCGTGCTCCGGGAGCAGCTTGCCACCGTTGTCGACAAGATGATCAAGGATCCGCGAAGTGACGCGATGGTCGCCCGCTTCACCGGCCAGTGGCTTCGGACCAGTGATGTCGAGACACAGCCTTTTTCACTCAAGCGGATCATGAAGGTGGGCGGCCAGAAGGATGAGAAACGCGTGGGGCGGCACTTCGACGAGAAACTGCGGCCCGCGATGCGGATGGAAACGGAGATGCTCTTCGCACACGTCCTGCGGAACGGGCTGCCCGCCACCGATCTGCTTCTCGGACAAAAGACGTTTCTGAACGCCGATCTTGCCGCTCATTACGGCATCCCGGGGGTCGTGGGGCCCGCGATGAGGCTCGTGGAGTTGCCGCCCGGAACCAGGCAAGGCGGAGTGCTCGCCCATGGCAGTGTTCTGGCGGTGACGTCGACGCCGTCGAGAACGTCCCCAGTGAAGCGGGGGCTCTTCGTGCTCGAGACGTTTCTCGGTGTTTCGGCTCCACCTGCTCCCCCCGATATTCCTCCGCTTGAGGTCTCGGCAAAGAGAGCCGGAAAGGGGGCATCGATGCTCGAGGTCATGGAAATCCATCGGCAGGACGCGGCATGTGCCGCGTGCCATGCCCGAATGGATCCTCTGGGCCTCGCACTCGAGGAATATGACGCCATCGGACGATGGCGGGGCGAGGGCTTGGCCGTGGCCGGACGGCTAGCGACCGGCGAGACATTTAACGACACGGCGGAACTCGCAAC
>CAZONY010000484.1:0-1925 GCA_964581215.1 uncultured Chitinophagaceae bacterium
GTGATCCTCGAACAGGGCTCGCTGTGGGGCCGCTGGGGCACGCGGCTGGCGTGGCTGATCGCCGGCATCGCCGTGCTCGCGGCCCTGGCCAGCGCCGGCGCCAATGCCACCTACTTCCAGCAGGATGCGCGGGTGGTCGAGCGTCACCACTCGCTCTCGAAGACCGCGCCGTCGAAGGTGGCCGTGGTCGATATCTCGGGCGCCATCATGGGAGGCGGCGGCTTCGTCCGCAGCCAGCTCGACCGCATCGCCGACGACGAGAGCGTGAAGGCCCTCGTCCTCCGGATCGATTCGCCCGGAGGCACGGTGAGCGGCAGCGACGAGATCCACTACCGCATCGGCGAGCTGGCGAAGCGGCGCGGCCTGCCGGTGGTGGTGAGCATGGGGGGCATCGCCGCGAGTGGCGGCTATTACATCGCGATGGCCAATGGCGGCCGCGACGACGTGATCTTCGCGGAGCCGGCCACGCTCACCGGATCGATCGGCGTGATCATCCCCCATTTCGATCTGTCGAAGCTGGTCAAGAAATTCGACATCGAAGACGACTCGATCACGAGCGGTCCGCTCAAGGAGATGCTCAGCCCCACGAAAGACCGCACGCCGGAACTCGAGGCCCGGGAGCGGAAGATCCTCCAGGCCCTCGTCGATGAGATGTTCGCGCGGTTCAAGCAGATCGTGAGGCAGGGCCGACCGAAGCTCGACGACGCGGGGCTCGAGGCGGTGACCACGGGGCAGATTTTCACGGCGGAGCAGGCCCGCGAGGCGGGCCTCGTCGATCGGATCGGCTTCATCGAGGATGCGGTCGAGCGGGCGGTGGAGCTGGCCGGGCTCACGAAGGAGACGGCCCGTGTCATCAAATACGCGAAGCCCCGCGGGCTGCTCGACGAGGTGCTCGGCGGGGAGGCGGCCGGGGCCCGGCAGATGACGGTGCTCGAGGGCGTGGCCGAGTGGACCACGCCCCGGGCCTGGTATCTCTGCTCGTGGTGGCCGGCGCTGATCACGAGCGGCCGGTAGGACGGGCCTCCGCGGCCGTCAGGCGGGGGTCGCTTCGTCCACGGGGCGGCACAATCCCTCGAGCCAATCCGCGTAGGCGATCGTGAGCTTCTCGCGATCGAAGGCCGTCTCGGCGAGCCGCCTTGCCGCCTGCCGCATCTGCAGGAGCCGAGGCCGGTCTTCGGCCAGGGTGCGGATGGCCCGGGCGAGGGAGGCCGCGTCGCCGGAGGTGTAGGGCAGCGCCGCGCCGGCCTCCGCGAGGATCTGGGCGGGATCTCCGCGCAGGCCGCTCACGATGGCCAGTCCGGCGGCCGCGTAGTCGAAGGCGTCGGCGGGCATCGCCACGGCCGACTTCGGCTTGGCGAGCACCAGCCCGATGTCGCACCGGCCGAGCAGTTCGATCCATTCCTGAAAATCGAGCATCCGATGGACCATCATCCGGCAGGGCCCCGACATGGATTCCGCGGCGGTTCGCAGGGCTGCCGCCTTCCGGCCGGTGCCGACGACGTGCACGACAGCCTCGATACCGGCCGCGGCAAGCTGCCGCACCGCGGCGACGAGCGCGTCGAGATCGTCCTCGGGGCCGAGCCGGCCGACGTGCACGCAGGCCAGCGGCCGCCGGGCATCTCCCGCCCCGTGCTGCGGCATCGGCATGCCGGGGGCGGCGGGCACGTGGTCGATCATCCGCGGCGGGGGCGGGAAGGGCTGTGGGTGGCCGCCGAGCGGGCTCACGAGCCGAGGCACGTCGGCCCGCGCGGCCGAGGCTACCGCGTCAACGCAGGCCGGCGACGCGGCGGCGATCGCGTCGGCGGTGGCGAGGATGGCATCGTGGCGGCGTTGCATGCCGCCGAGGAGCAGCCGCCTCGTGAGCGGCCGCAGCAGCGTCGGCCCCGGCACGAAGGGCTCGAGCACGTCGGGCCACACGTCGAGGA
>CAZONY010000485.1:0-1925 GCA_964581215.1 uncultured Chitinophagaceae bacterium
AGGCGGAACCACCCGGCATGGGCGGGGAGAGCGGCCGACTGTGTCGAAGGCGGAGGCGTGTCGACCCGCACGGCGATCGTCGTGCCTCGAGACTCGTCCGCCGGCTTTCCCGGCTTTGGGGCCGAGCCACGCGGTGCCTTCGCGCCGGTCGGCGTTGCCGGCGTCTTCGTCGAGGCGGTTGGCGATTCGAGAGCCTTCTGGAAAATCGAACGGGGCTCGGGGCTCGATACCGCGACCTGAACCGGACCGGGCGGCACGTGGGGCAGCACGTACGTGCCATCAGCCTTGATCGGCGCCGTGAGCACCGTGCCGCTGGCTGTCACGATGGTGACCGTGCCGAACGTGACCGGCCGACCGGCGGCCGTCACGCGGCCCTGCACCGGCGACCTGCCGACGGCGGCGAGCGAGTGCCATCCCCGCAACACCAGCAGGAAGGCCAGGATGCCGACGACGATTACTGCCGCGATCCGCCGGGATCGGAACACGGCCCACTCCACGAAGGGGGCGAGTCGCTCGAGCATTGCATCGACAGAAAGCATGGAAAGATCGGGCGTCAGGGAGGCGTGGTAATCGTTTCGTCGGAGCAAACGACCCCATCGACGCTCGCCATCGCGGGAAGAACGGTGGTCGCCGCCGAGTAGTCGAGAAAGACGACGGCACCGTCGCCAAGAAGCCACGAGCCGCCGCCCGGGTGCATGCTCCAGAAATGGGTCGCCGCGCATGGATTGCGGGCATCGTCAGGGCGGAAATAGCCGGGCGACGGGCAGGGATTTCCGCTCGCGTCCGTGGCGATGACGGAAAACTCCATGTTTGGGTTGGCCATCACGGTGTCGAAATCGGTCATGTTCCAGCGGCCAAAATAGCGGTCGGACGAGGCCGGCCGTTCGCCGACCAGCGTCACCTTGCTGAGGCCGGCCGTGACCTTCGCCACCGTCACCGAGGGCCGCTCCGACCAGGTCCAGCTTTGGGTCGGGAAGACGCCGTTGGTGGCATTGCTCGCATGACCATCGTCATCGACATGCTCGTTGTTGCCGCTGACGGCCAGATAGCTGTTCATGCCGTAGCCCCACGGGTTTTTTCCCTTTCCGGCCTGCGTGTCGGACGGGCAGAGGTAGCCGGGAATGACGAGGCTGCTCACCTGCGGGTGGGTCGCATAGACCGCATCGAGCGTGTCGGCCTGGGCCCACAGATCGGGGGCGGTGGACTCCTCCATGAACGGCTGGATTCGCAGCAGCCAACTGCCCACCTGCTCGAGCCGCGGCGGAAACGCATCACCCGGTGAGCCGACACCAATCAGATGGTCCGGCAGCAGGGCAAACTGCGAGGGGGCCATGACCGTCCGATTCGCCTGCTTGGCGAGCGGGTAATGTCGGTACGAATCATGGAAGGTCATGATCGCCAGCCCGATCTGCCGCAGTTTGTTGGAGCAGGCCGACCGGCGTGACGATTCCCGCGATGCCTGGATGGCAGGGAGGAGCAACCCTGCGATCACGCCAATGATCGCGATGACGACGAGCAGTTCGACGATGGTGAAACCGTGTCGGCGAGGCATGATTCTTCCTTCTTGGGGGGCGGCCTTGACCCCACCCGGATAAGGGGCGGAGTATAGCGGACGACGGGCCGCGCTCCGAATGATTTGCGTATCGGGATTTGCGTTTTGCCGTCCGTTAACCCCCCCCGGGGCTTGCCACCGCACGATGTACGAAATCTTCGAGCACACGGCCGACCTCGGGCTGCGGGTGACCGCCGCATCGCTGGAGCAGCTCTGTGCAGACGCGGCCTGCGGCCTGTTCGCCGTGATCGCCGGTGACCTCGACCAGATCCGGCCCGTGGTCGAGGAACGGTTCGACGTGGCGGGCACCGATCCGACGTGGCTCCTCTACGACTGGCTCGTCGAACTTCACGCCGCCTTCGAACTGCGGCGG
>CAZONY010000486.1:0-1922 GCA_964581215.1 uncultured Chitinophagaceae bacterium
AGGCAAACCTTGGCTTTGCCTCCGACCTGCCAAGCCCGCGGGGGCCAGGGATGGCCCCGCGGGCGTAAAACTAGACCCGGATTCGCGACGCCTGCTCGACGATGCTTTCCAGCGGCACGAGGTTTCCCTTGTTGCAGCCCGGACAGGCCTCCGCCGCCTCCGCCCACGCCTCGGGCGACCGCAGGTTCGAGTCCCAAAACGGCCAGGTCTTGCACTGCCGCGGCCGCTCCTCGTAAGCCGTGCACGTGCGCGTCACCTCGTCGAGCAGTACACAGTCGCCGTTGGGCCGTTCCTTGAGCGAACGACGAACGCCCACACGCTTCACGTGCGTCGCCTCGAAATCGGCCGGTGTCATGCCCACCTTGGCCGCCATGCCGTCGATCTCCGCCTGGTTCACCCAGACATACCCCTCGGCCCCGGAGCAGCAGTCGCCGCACTGGGTGCACTGAAACCGGAGACCTCCGGCATACCAGACATCATGGGGAATCCCGGCCATGGCGACGCACCTTTCTCGAACGGATGGAACCCGCACAATGTACCCGCCATGCCCCCGCCCGTGGATCCCCGCTGGATCGTCCATCGAGACTCCCGGCTCATCGTGCTCGACAAGCCCTCGGGCCTGCTCTCGGTGCCGGGCCGCGGACCGCACCTCCAAGATTGCCTCGCCAGCCGCGTGCAGGAGGTTTTTGCCTCCGCCCTGGTCGTGCACCGGCTCGACCGCGACACCTCCGGCCTGATGCTGATGGCTCTCGATCTCGAAGCCCAGCGGCACCTCGGCCGGCAGTTCGAGCTCCGCGCGGCGCGCAAGCGGTATGAGTGCGTGGTGTGGGGCCAGCCCGCCGAGGACTCCGGCCTCATCGACCTGCCCATCGGCCGGGATCCGCTCCGGCCGCCGCGATACCGGATCGATCCCGAGGCTGGCAGGCCGTCGCAGACCCGGTGGCGAGTGATCGATCGGCTGCCCGACCGGGCCCGGCTCGAGGTCGAGCCGCTCACCGGCCGCTCCCACCAGATCCGGCTCCACCTCGCGACGCTCGGCCACCCGATCCTCGGCGATCCACTCTACGCCACGGGCCCCGCCCTCGAGACGGCCGCGCGATTGCTGCTGCACGCGACAAGCCTCGCCATCGCCCACCCCGACGAGGGCAATCCCAGCGACTGGCACTCCGATTGCCCATTCTGATACTGCGCGGGACGGCTGCTATGCTCCCATTCCCATGGTATATCGAGCGCTCGTTCTGGCGGAGGAGACGTGGATCTCAGCCCGTGCCCTCGCGGCCTGGCTGGAAGCCGGCCACGAGGTCGCCGCCGTCTGGTGTGGCCACGGATCGTCCCTGCTCCGGCCGCTGCACCAGCCGATCGCGCGTGCCTTCCCGGAGTGGAGCGTGCGGCAGGTGGTTCGCCGTCACGGCATTCCGCTCGAACGATGCCCGCCGCTGCGGCAGTGGACGGCGGCCGCGGACCGGGCGAAGGAGACACGCGCCGACGTGCTCCTCAACCTCCTCGGGCTGCAGATCATTCCGGATCCCCTGCTCGACCATTTCGGCAGCCGGGCACTCAACGTGCACCCCGCGCTCCTGCCGCTCTACAGGGGTCCCTGCCCGCGGATCGCGATGATCGCCGACGGACGGGCGGACGAGGCGGGAGGCGTCTGCGTACACGTGCTCACCTCGGGCATCGACGAGGGGCCGATCGTCGCCACGCGGGCCGTGCCCTTCTCGACCGCCAGCGACTATGCCGACTGGGATGCCCGGCTGGCACGAGCGGCAGCGGACGTCGTCCGGACGGAGGTCATGGAATACCTTGCAGGACACCGCCCGGCCCGCCCGCAGGCTGCGTCGCGGGCCTGGTATCGCAAGCCGGGCCCCGGGGAACTCGGCAGCGGCCAGGCGACGCCGCTCGCCCATGCCCGTCGCCTGGAG
>CAZONY010000487.1:0-287 GCA_964581215.1 uncultured Chitinophagaceae bacterium
ACCATCTGCTTCACCACCGCCGGCACCCCCAGCTGCTCGCAGGTGAGCAGCTTCGTGGGAATCTGACGCAGCACCATGGCGACCGTGCCGCGCTGCTTGAACACGCTCACGCGGAAGCGGGCCATCTGCCCGAAGGCGAAGCCGAAGTCGGAGCCACCCTTCTCGGCGATCTCGAGCTGGCAGCGCTCCGGCGTGATTGCCTTCATGAGGCCGTTGGTATCGTCGCCGGTGAGCACCTTCGTCTTCTGCGGCTTCATGTGGCCGTCGATGCGGAAGACGGGGGGCAG
>CAZONY010000487.1:297-1921 GCA_964581215.1 uncultured Chitinophagaceae bacterium
GCTCACGCCGTTCTTGACGGCGGCCGTGAGCAGCTTGTCGATGAGGATCGTGCCCTCGGCCGCCTTCGGCATGGCGAAGACCTCGCCATGGCCGCCGCGATCATCTGCCGCGGATTCGGCCTTCTTCTCCTCCTGGATATCGAGCTCGAGGGGCATGTCGGCATGGTCGACATGGTCGGCGGCCGCAGGAGCCTTCTCCGGAACGGCCGCCTTGGGGGCGGCCTGCCGCATCACGAGCACCTTCGTGCCCTGCACGTCATGGAGGCCGCCGGCGAACGTGCCGAAGGGCGACTCATACTCGAACGCGGCCGGATTGCCCCCTGGAGGCACGATGGCGGCCACCATGCCCTCGACCTCCTCGGGCGAGATGACGCGGGTCTTGAGCGGCGCGAGCCGTTCGTTGATCCGCAGCATCGGGGCGGCGCCCCCGGACACTCGCAACTCGGTGGCCGCGTTCTCGGCCGCCACCTTGAGCAGCTTGTCGATCTGGGCAGCCAGTGGGGAGGGTGCGGCCGTGCTCATGCGTAAAAAACCCTGGGATATCCCATATTCTGCCGCGCGTGGCTCACCATGCACAGCCGCCGCCCGGCCCTATCACCATTATTGGCAGGTTTCGGGGAAAAGTCGCGGAATTTGTCGCGGGCAGGCAAGGGCCCCAGGTGGGGCGGGCGAAAGCCTGCCAGTCCGGCCGCATTCGCAGGCGAAAGCGCATCCAGCCTCCGTGAATCGCCGGCTCGAGGGCGGCAAAAGTCTCCTCGCGGGGCGAGGATACGCCCAATGCTCGTCGAGCGTTTGCCGACCCCCTCGCCTACCTTTCTCAGGTTGTCAGACTGTCGCTACGCCTAATCGGAATGCGCTCTAGAGCCTGCGCCACATTCGACCGGCGGCCGTCCTACTCCTCGACCCGCTTGCCTACCTTTCTCAGGTTGTCAGGCTGTCGCGGAATGCGCTCTAAAGCCTGCGGCACATTCGACCGGCGGCCGTCCTACTCCTCGACCCGCTTCGCCACGCGAAACACCTCGTCGAGCGTCGTGACGCCCGCCAGGGCCTTGCGGACACCGTCGTTGAACATCACCGACATCCCGGAGGCCACCGCCGCCCGCCGAATTTCCTGCGTCGGAGCCCCCTGGAAGGCCAGCTCGCGGATCGAGTTGTTCATCACCATCAGCTCGAAGATGCCCTGCCGCCCCTTGTAGCCCTTCTTCTGACAGAAGTTGCACCCACGGCCCCGCATGAAATTGGCCGTCTTCAACTGCTCCTCCGTGATGCCGGCGGCCTCCAGCTGCACGTCGGACGGCCGGAAGGGCTGCTTGCACTTGGGGCAGTTGAGCCGGATGAGACGCTGGGCCAGCACCGCGATCACGCTGGAGGCCACGAGGTATGCCGGCACGCCCATGTCGATCATCCGCGTGACGGCGCCGGGGGCGGCGTTGGTGTGGAGCGTGCTGAACACGAGATGCCCCGTGAGCGAGGCCTGAATGCCCATCTGGGCCGTCTCCGTGTCGCGCATCTCGCCCACCAGGATCACGTTGGGGGCCTGCCGCAGCATCGCCTTGATGACGCGGGCGAAGTCGAGACCGATCTGGTGCTTGATCTCCACCTGGTTGATGCCGGTGAGGTAATA
>CAZONY010000488.1:0-1916 GCA_964581215.1 uncultured Chitinophagaceae bacterium
ACCGACTTGAGTTTCGTCGCCTCGAGGGGATCGAGCGTGAGACGCCAGGAGCCATCCGCGCCGGCGGTGACGGTCTTCGTTTGCCCGGCGAATGTGACCTCGATCGTGGCCCCCGGGGTGGCCGTTCCCCAGATCGGCACCGGAATGCCTTGCTGGAAGACCGCGTGGTCCGCGAAGGGCGCACCGAGCTGTAGGTCCGTGGCCTGCGCTGCGGGAGCGCCTGCGGGTTCCCCGGCATGGGCCGTCGAATCCACAGGCGATCCGCACGCGTGAACGAGCATGGCCAGCGCGGTGGAGATGCGGATGGTGATCGTCCTGGCTGTGGTCATGTTTATCCCGAGCGTTTCGTCGTCTCTCGCTCCCAATCCGTGTTTCTTGCTTTTTACAACTAGGAATCGAACCAGTTTCCACCTTCAGGGTAATCCTGGTTGACGCCGCTCACCAGCCGGCAAACGGTTGCGGGTGACATCAACCGGGCTATTCTGGAACCCATGGTTCGTCTCTCCATGCTCTCGGTGCAGTGGTTTCTGCTCGGCGTGTTGCCGGTTGCCGCGGCAGCCGCTCCGGCCGCGGAATCCCATTCCAGGCCGAACATCATCTTCGTGGTGGCCGATGACATGGGATTCAAGGACACGGGCTTCAGTGGGAATCCCGTCGCCAAGACGCCCCATCTCGACCGCCTGGCGGCCGAGGGCCTCCAATTCGAAAACTTCTACTCGGCCGCCGGCACCTGTTCGCCGGGCCGCATGGCCATCCTGACCGGCCGCACCCCGCTGCGCGCCCGCATGGTCACGACCGTCGGGCCGATGCAGGAGGGCGAGGTCACCGTGGCCGCCGCGCTCAAGACGGCGGGCTATCACACCGCCCATTTCGGCAAATGGGGTCTTGGACGCGAGGGCACCCACCCGCTGAAGGTCGGATTCGACGAGGCCATCTGGAGCAAAAACTACTTCGACCTCGATGCCGCCTTCTTCGCGGGCGACAGCGACAAGACAGACGAGCAGCCGGTCACGACGACCGGCGAGTCCTCGGTGGCCATCATGGATCTGGCGCTCGATTACATCGGGCGGCATGCCGACGCCAAGCAGCCCTTCTTCGTGCAAGTCTGCTTCGGTTCTCCGCATGCCCCTCATGCCGCGGCGGAGGAGTTCAAGAGGCTCTACCCCGACCTGCCGGAGAACGAGCGGAACTTCTGGGGCGAGATCTCGGGATTGGACGCCGCCGTCGGCAGGCTGCGCGAGGAACTGCGACGGCTCGCAATCGCCGACGACACGCTGCTCTGGTTCGTCAGCGACAATGGCGGCATTTCCGAGTCTTCCGGCATCGAGAAGAAGGGGCGCATCGGCGCGCGGACCATCGGACTGCTCGAATGGCCGCGCAGAATCCCAAAGCCCATGCGCTCGGATATCCCCGTGTGCCATGTGGACATGTATCCCACCGTGCTCGACATCGTCGGCATCACCATGGAGCACCAGCCGGTGGTCGACGGGATCAGTCTGCTGCCCCTCTTCGAGGGACGGATGGAGCGTCGCCCCAAGCCGTTGGGTTTCGTCTCGGGCCGCTACGCCGGCGAGGGAGACCCGCCCTCGTGCGAGTTTCAAAACGCGGCATGGATCGACGGACGATCCATGCTCCGGCTCGACCCTCCCACCAAACGGCGGACCACCGATTCCATGGCACTCTACGACGTCCTGACCGACCCCGGACAAGCCATGAACATCGCGGACCAGCATCCGCAGGAAGTCGAGCGGATGCTTGCTGACCTGGTGGCCTGGCAGGAGAGCGTCAAAGCGAGCTTTGCCGGCAAGGACTACGTCCGCTGAGCAGGTTCGTCGTCCGCCCGTGGCGGGTCAACCTTCATCGGGCCAGAGCCGCGGCCCGTCGGGCGACCCGCGGTGGAGCGACTCGCCGTCGGG
>CAZONY010000489.1:0-1372 GCA_964581215.1 uncultured Chitinophagaceae bacterium
CAGTCTGCGCCACGCCCCGAGTCAGCAGTGTGCCGGCAGGGATTGCACCTCGCCGCCACACCAGCGATGACAACTATGGCAGAACGCGTGCCGACGTTCAACACGAACACGCCCGACATCGCCCGCCAGCCAGCCGGCGGCTATTTGGCGGGCGAACGAGTCATCGCGGGCGCTGCGGTCGCCTCGTGAACACACCAGGCCGACAGGCAATTCCACAACGACGCCCCGACCACGCCGGCCACGTAGCCAGCCGCAGCCGCGACGGCCAGCAACGCCGCCGCACCGCCGGCCGTGAACGGCTGCACCGTTACGTCGGGCTGCATGAAGTGCAGCCGGAGCACGAAGTCGGCCACCGCCTGGGCGGCCCCCGTGGCCACCAGCACGGCCCACAGCCCATGCCACGCCACCATCATCACCGCCAGCACCATCCCCAATCGATTCGGATTGACGCGCCCCATGATCCACCTCCGCTCGTTTCTCGGGTAGGCATCCGGGCCGCATATCCACGTCGCCGGCCAAAATCCCTGCGACGCCTGCACGCTCCACAAGAACCGTACGCCGAAGGACTCCCCAAAAGCCAGCCGATCGCCCCCGCCCCTCGCGAAAGACGACACCATCGGGCAGACTTGTGACGTTTTTGTGGCACTTCAAAGGCCGACGGTTTGGAGGTGACGGGCTGCAGCCTGTCCTGCTGATGACGCAATCATTCTCCGCGCGGCTCACGGCCGCCATCGCCCATCGACAAACACCCGCCTGTATCGGGCTCGACCCGCGCCTGGCGTCGCTGCCGCCCGCGTTGACCAGCGGCGTTGACCAATCGCCGGCGAGCATGGCCCGGCTCTTCACGACCTTCTGCCGTGACGTGATCGACGTCGTGGCGCCGCTGGTGCCGATCGTGAAGCCACAGCTGGCCTGCTTCGAGGCGCTCGGCCCCCACGGCATGACCGCCCTCGGTGAAACGATCGCCTACGCGCGTGAGAAAAACCTGCTCGTGCTTGCCGACGGCAAGCGGGGCGACATCGGCTCAACCGCCGAAGCCTACGCCGACGGCTGGCTCGCCGGCCCGTGGGCGGCCGATGCGCTGACGGTGAACCCCTACCTCGGCCTCGACTCGGTCGAGCCGTTCGTGGAGATGGCCACCAAACGACACGCCGGCATCTTCATCCTCGTGAAGACATCCAACCCCGGCAGCAAGGACTTTCAGGATCTCGCCGCCGATGGCCACACGATCTACGAGCACGTGGCGAAGGGCGTGGAGCAATTCGCGGCCCGCACGGCGGAGGGCCGGCCCTACGGCGCCATCGGCGCCGTCGTCGGGGCCACCTGGCCGCGGCAGCTCGATGCGATGCGGGAGGCGATGCCGCACGCCTGG
>CAZONY010000489.1:1382-1912 GCA_964581215.1 uncultured Chitinophagaceae bacterium
TGATCGTGCGCGGCCGCGACGTGATCTTCGCCCACGCGTGACCGGAGATGAACGCCGGGCTCGCCGACGCCCAGTGGCAGACGGCCGTGGACCGCGCCTGCCGCGACATGATCGACCGCCTCGCCGCCGACACGCCGGCCGGGAAGCTGCGGAGCCTGTAGGTCGCGTCCAGCCTCTGCAGATCGCCGGCTCGGGGGCGAATGTGCCGCGGGCTCAGATCTCGCGCGATGCCAGCAACCGCGAGATCAGTGGCAGGAGCTGCTTCTTGCGGCTCACCACGTCGGCCAGCTGATAAAGCGCTCGGTCGAGCCGCGGGTAGTTGATGTCTTCGAAGGCCTCCGATTCCTTGGAGAGCAGCAGGAGCGAGCCATTGCTCACGACGTCGGTCACCAAAAGCGCCGAAAATCCGAGCTCCTGCTTCTCCGCGAACGCCTCGAGCGCTCCGCGCAACTCGTCCTTGCGTTCCCAGAACAGATCGAACCCCGTCTCCTCGATCTGCGAGATCGAGAACCGCACGCCATGCTCCGTGA
>CAZONY010000490.1:0-1898 GCA_964581215.1 uncultured Chitinophagaceae bacterium
AAGCATGACGAGGAGACGCGTGCGAAAGACGCCGCGGCGATGCGTCGCCCCCGCGGCCTTCGAAGCCCTGGAGCGGCGGCAGGCCCTCGCCGTCGATTCGGGGCTCGCCTGGGCAGCCCTGCCGTTGACTGCGGCGGCCTCTCCGGCGGCCCTCACGTCGGCGACCACGGCCGTCGCGGCGAACTCGACGGCGGCCCCGGCGTCGTCCCTGCTGGCCACGGTTCTGCCCTACGCCGACCCGCTGTTCGGCGACACGCAGGAAATAGTGACGGCCGTCAGGGCGGTGGCCCGCGACTTCGCGCCGGTGGGCCGCGAATTCCGCACGGAACTGCCGATCTCTGTCGCCAACGTCCCGCTGGGCGCGACCGTGCAGTTGGAGGTCCTGACCGGCCTGACCACGTGGAACGGCCGGGGCGGCACGCCCAACTTCCGGCCCGTGCCGCGTGGCCTCGACATCAACCTCCAGGCCTCGGGCGTCGACCTCCGGGTCGGTGAACGCACCGATCGTGCCGTGCCGCCCCAGGTCGGGCAGATCCGCCGGACCATGACGTTCGCGGCCTCCGACGGCCAGCCGCTCGATCGCCGGATCGCCGTCACGATCGGCAGCGGCGGTGTGGCCGACCGGTTCACGAAGCCGGGCGCGGCGCCGGGGCTGTATGCGTTCACGGGCCTGCTCTCGATCGGCGGCGTTGAAACCATTCGTTCGTCACAGCCGGTGACGTTCGTGTTCCGCGTCGGCGCGATCACCGATTCCGCGGTCGAGGCTGCCGTGGCCGCGTTCTCCGTGCCGGCGACCCGTCCGGCCGCCCCGCTGGCCGTGGCGGGCCGCGCGGCCGGGGTCGATCGGCCATCCAGCAACTCGCTCCTGATCACGGTCGAGTATTCCGACCCGGTCACGGTCTCCCGGCAGTCGCCGCAACTGCCGCTGTTCTTCAACGGCGTCCGTCGGCTGGCGACGCTCCCCGCCGATGCCCCGCGGACCAACGTGCGGCAGCTCACGTTCTCATATATGCCGGTGGGCGTCGAGCAAACGACCGGCGTAATCGACATCGGCGCTTCGCTGCTCTTGCCTTCCGGGGCGACCATCAGGACGGCCGGCGGGACGTCCGCGATCACGAGCCTGCCCTCCACGGGGGCGAGGGGCATTCCGCTCGAGTTGCAGGCTGCCATCGCGCACATCTCGGCCGACATCACGCGGAACACGACGTTCCGTGCCGGCACGACCTATGTGATCACCAACGAGGTGCATGTCACCGAAGGCACGACGCTCACGATCGAGGACGGCGTCCGGGTGCTGATTCGCAACGGTTCCATTCCCGGACGGAACCTGACCGCCGCGGCGCTCGTCTTCGACTCCGGCTCGCGGCTCCGGGCCCGCACCGTCTCATTCGCGGCGTCCGACGCGGGTGACAGGCCGGCCACCCAGTCGCTCAATGGCGGCGTCTTCTTCTGCGGCGCTTTCCGCAGCGGCACCAAAGACAACATCAGCAGCCGTTCCGGCGTCGGAGTCCGCCGTTCGTCGTTCATCGCCGACCGGATTGAATGCTCCTTCCTGGGCCGGCCCGACCCGCGCGGCGGCGACGACGACGTCACGACCGACGACCGTGACGACATCGATGCCATCTCACTGATCGGCGTCGGGCCGACCGAATGGCGGGTCCGCGAAGTCTCGAGCACGAACTCCGGCGACGACGGCTTCGACGTCACCAACTCGAGCATCAGCCTCGCCGCCCTGACCGTGGTCAACCCGATCGAGGACGGCCTCAACGTCACGAGCAGCCTCGTGGAGGTCACCGCAACCTGCACGGTCGCCATGTCGCGGAGCACGGCACCGGACCGGGAACTGTTCGACCTCGAGACCGACGGCGGCCCCGCGCGCATCGTGTTTCAGCGGCTGG
>CAZONY010000491.1:0-1892 GCA_964581215.1 uncultured Chitinophagaceae bacterium
CGGCGGCCCGCACCCGGACGTCGATCGGCCAGGACCCGTCGTCGATGAGCGCGATGAGTCGGGGCGCGATGTCCGCCGGCAATGGGCTCATCACCTGGGGCAGCATGGAGAGGCCACGGGAGGCCATCCACGATGCCGCCGCCGAGCGGGATTCGTCGGCATCCCGGTTGCCGTCGGACGGCGGACTGAGCAGGGAGGGCAGCATTCCTGCGACCGCGTCGCGAACCGCCGCCGAGTGACCGCCCGACAGCCGTGCCATGGCGGCCAGATGATTACCCAGGCCGTTCAATGCGGCGATCCGGATGGCCGGATCGAGTTCGACATCCCCGGCCGCGGCGGCGAGCGTCTGGAGCGCCGGCGCCCAGGGGATCCGGCTCTTGTCCGTGAGTTCGCCGATGAAAATCATGGCGCTGGCTCGCAGCAACGGATCGAGCCGCTTGTCCCGCGCCGCCTCGTTCATACGGTCGCGGACGAGCGTGCTGGCCTGCGCGAGCGCCTGGTCATTCATGATCAGGAGCACCCGGTCGCGGATCTTTTTTCGGACATCGGCGAGCTCCGCGCGGTTGCCATCCCGCGACACTTGGGCAAGCACCGAGGTTTCCAGGAAAGAGCGGCTCTTGTCGTCGAGGGCGGCCCCCCCCTTCAACGCGGCGATCGTGTCCTTGAACTCTTGCGAAGCCTCCAGGTCTTTCCACGTCGGGAAGGCATCGGCGGGCGGCTGGGCCGCCGACGGCTTCAACCAGATCGGCATCATGCAGCACGCCAACAAGGCCATGGTGACGCCACGAAGCCGCTGCCGGATGCCTGCGTCCGGGAGAACCACCGAGGAGAGCATCATTTGAATCCCGGAAAAGGTGATTCGGGAGCGGCGGCGGTCTCGCCCTGGGCACGCAGTTCCGCCGGAAGCGTCCGCTCATAGAGTCGATACCGCTTCTGGGAGTCGACCACCGAGGCGCGTTCGAGCGTGCCGCCGAGATCGAGCAGCATCACTTCGAACGGCTCTGCAGGAGGCGTTGCCTTGCGGCCGCGGCGGCCGGCAGTGGTCCGCGGCCCACCCGCGGCCGGGGCGGCCTGCTGTCCCACGAAATCAAGCAGCATCCCCACGGGGATGCCCTCCTCGAGGGCATCGCCCTTGCCCTTTCCTGGCCGGCCCGGCCTGCGATCGTCCGCCACGGGCTCGTCATCGCCCTTCCGTGGCACCGCGATGAAGCCTCCGGGAACCGTCGCGACGCTGTGCAGCGCGTAGTTTCCAGTCTGATCGTTCGGCTGTAGCACGAGCACCTCGGTGGTGCCCTTCTTGGGCTCGAAGGGCAGCAGCCGCGCGAGCACGCCGGTCGTGCCGGGGATCCTCACCGACGGGGTTTCGTTGCTCGGGGCGGAGGGAAGCTTGGCCGCGTTGGCCAGGTCGGCCTCGGCAAGGTGTTGGGGTGGCACGCGATAGTTTGGGTTCTTGAGGGACACGCGGACGCGATAGCGATAGGCATGCCCCGTCGTCACCGTGGTGTCCACGAACCGGAACACCTTGAACTTTACCTGGTACGGCTCATCGGTCCGGCGGGGTACAGCCCAATCCGTGAGGGCCCACGGATGGATCGCCTCCGAGCCCCACGGCTCCATCGCCAGCCGTGGCATGGGCCAGGCATAGGGCACATCGCCGGTGGCGGACTGTTCGGCCGGGGAGAGAAAATACTCGTTCGGCAGAGCGTTCGGCTGCTCACCATTCCAGTCCGTTTTCGTGCCCGTGAACATCGCCTTGAGGTCGAGCCGCTGCCATGCCTCCCCCGGGCCTTTCGTGACGTCATTGCGCTCGACGAGGAAATCGGACCAGTTGGGGGCATCGAGTGCGGGGTCGGAGAAACCGGCCTCCTGGAAACGCCGGCTGAATTCCTCGA
>CAZONY010000492.1:0-1889 GCA_964581215.1 uncultured Chitinophagaceae bacterium
TGGCGGCGAACTTGGTGAGGTAGGTCGCCTCCTCGATCGCCGAGTCACCCCCTCCCACTACTACGAGATCCTTGTTGCGGAACCGCGGCAGGGCGCCGTCGCAGACGGCACAGGCGCTCACTCCCCGGTTCTTGAACCTCTCCTCGCTCGGCAGACCGAGCCAGTTGGCGCTGGCGCCGGTCGCCACGATCACGGCGCGGGCCAGCACGGGCTCCCCTTCGGCGGGATAAAGCTGGAAGGGCCGCTTCGAGAAATCCACCCGCTGGATGTCGTCGGTCACGATCCGCGTGCCGAAGTTCACCGCCTGCTGCCGCATCAACTCCATGAGTTCGGGGCCGGTGACGCCATGCCCTTCGTGGGGCGGCATCATCATCCGCCGCTCCGCGGGGAGGGCCGAGTCGAGGAAGGCCCCGAGGTTTCCCGCCGGGAAGCCGGCGTAGTTCTCCACCTCGCTCGTCAGGGCGAGCTGACCGAGGGGAAGCGTGCCGGACAAACGGTTTTTCTCGCTGATCGCTCCCTCGAAGACAAGCGGCTTTAGCTGGGCGCGGGCCGCGTAGGTGGCGGCCGACCAGCCGGCCGGGCCGCTGCCGATGATGATGACATTCTCGATGGTGGCTGAGGCCATGGTTTCCGCTCCTGCGGCTCGAGTGGTGTGGACGGTCGGGATCGACCATGATGGTGAATGTCGCGGCGGGCCGGAAGCCCTGCCGCCCGTGCCCGGCGGAATACCCGCGGCCGTGGTGAAGGACCCTCCATGAGCCTGCTTGCGATCCTGGTGCCGTCCGCCATCGTGCTGGCCGTCGCCTATCGGGTGTACGGTGGCATCCTCGCCCGCCTCTTCCGGCTCGACGACGCCCATCCCACCCCCGCCGTCACGCTCCGCGACGACGTCGATTACGAGCCGATCCCGCCGCAGCTGCTCATGGGGCAGCACTTCTCGGCGATCGCCGCCGCCGGACCGATCGTGGGCCCGATCCTCGCCGGGGTTGCCTTCGGCTGGCTGCCGGCGCTCGTGTGGATCCTGGCGGGCAGCATCTTCATCGGTGGCGTCCACGACTTTTCGGCCCTGGTGGCCTCGGTCCGCCACAAGGCCCGTTCGATCGCCGAGGTGGTTCGCGACCACATGAGCCGTCGGGCCTACGTGCTCTTCCTCTCGTTCGTGTGGATCGCGCTGGTCTACATCGTGGTCGCCTTCACCGACATCACCGCCTCGAGCTTCGTCGGCACGCAGACGCTCGAAAACGGCGAAACCGTGTCCGGGGGCGGCATCGCCACGTCGAGCCTGCTGTACCTGGTGATTCCCGTCGTCATGGGCCTGTGCCTGCGTGTCCTGCGGATGCCGCTGTGGCTCGCCACGGTCGTCTTCGTGCCGCTGGTGGGCGTCGCCATCTGGGTCGGGCAGTTGATCCCGCTCGATCTCGCCGCGGTGCTCGGCACGACACAGGCCCGGGCCCAGCAGATCTGGGGCGTGCTGCTGCTCCTGTACTGTCTCGTGGCGGCGATGGTGCCGATGTGGCTCCTGCTCCAGCCCCGCGGCCACCTCGGCGGCTGCTTTCTCTACGTCGCCCTCGCCGGGGCGGCGATCGGCCTGGTGCTGAGCGACCGGCTCGTGGCCGGCGACGCCACCGTCCGCTTTCCGGCGTTCACGAGCTGGCAGGCGTCGAAGGCCGGAAGCCTCGTGCCGATGCTCTTCATCACAATCGCCTGCGGAGCCTGCTCCGGCTTTGATTCGCTTATCGCCTCGGGCACCACGAGCAAGCAACTGCGGCGGGAGAGCGACGCGAAGACGATCGGCTACGGCACGATGCTGCTCGAGGCGATGGTGGCGATCGTGAGCCTGTGCTGCGTGATGGTGCTCGCCGGCGACAGTCCGCTGGCGAACCAGCCGC
>CAZONY010000493.1:0-1862 GCA_964581215.1 uncultured Chitinophagaceae bacterium
GGTCGATCACCTGGGATCCGGCGGCCGAGGTGATCACCGGCGACGAGCAGGCCCAATCCATGACGGCCCGCAAGGCCCGGGCGGGCTTCGAAGTGCCGCGAGTGTGACCCGTCGGCAGGGCTGCGACCGCAGGCGGGTGACGAGAGGGGTCACTTGACCTTCATCCCCTCGATGTAGTCGAGCAGGCTGGTGAACTGGGCCACGGACAAGTCGGCGACGAGCCCCTCGGGCATCACGCTCGTGGGGAGTTTCGTCCGCTCGTCGATCGCCTGCTTCGCCACCCGATGCTCGGCGCCCTGGGCGTCGCGCATTACGAGCAGGTCGGCCGCCTCGCTGGTCACGAAGCCCACGAGCGCCTTCCCGTCGTCGAGCACGAGCGCGGTGGTAGCGAAGCCCTGGGCGATCGACTTGTGCGGCAGCAGGATGCTCTCGGCCAGTTGGCGCCGGTTGTAGATGCTGGCGGCATTCGCGAGCGACGGCCCCAGGCCGGCGCTGTCGGGGCCGGCCGAATGGCAGGTGATGCACTTCTTTGCGACGAACAGTTCCGCCCCCACGCCCCGGTCGCCGCGGTGCTGCTCGACGAGATCGAGAATCTCGTCCACCTTCCGTTCGCCCAGCTTCGGTCCCTTGTCGGCCGCGATCTCGGCAGCCTTGGCCGGATCGACGGCGGGCGCGGCCACCTTGGCGGCCGTCACCTGTTTGTTGGGCGGCTCGGTGACGCCGTGGGCCGCGTAGTCGATCCCGATGGCGGCCGCGGGCAGCCGATGGAGACCCAGCGTGCGGGCGAGATCGGGCAGTTCCTGCGGCGCTGCGGCCTTCAGGGTAGCCGCGATCGCGGTCACGATCCGTGGCGAGGCCGACCATTCCTCGAGGGCGTAGTAGGGTCCGCGGGTGTCGGGTCGCGTGCCCCAGCCATCCCCCTCCCAATCGCTCTCCCGCCGCCACTGCCGGGCCGCAGCCCACACGAGATCGCCCCGGTGGAGAGCATCGGCTTTCTCCAGCCGCCCGAGCACGCGACAGGCGGCGCGCCGCAGGGCCGGCGGAGAGGCCGACGAGTCGATCACGCCGGTGCAGGCGGTGATCACGTCGGCCTCATGGGCCGTGGCCAGCCGCACGAGCCCCTCGACCGCCGTGTGGGCCACGATCGGATCGCCATCGACCGTTGCGGCGAGCAACCGCGCCGCCTCGCTGCCATCGCCCGTGCGCACGATCGCGACCACGGCCTCCCGCCGCGCTCGCGCGTCGCTCGAGCCGAGTCCCGCGCGGAGCGGATCATGCGGCACGGCCGTGCCGGCAGCCGCGAGGTCGCCGAGCGCCCGAATCGCCCAGGGTGCGACGGCCGCGTCGGTTGCAAGCGAGGTGAGCGTGGGCACGGCCGCCTCACCGCGACCGAGGGCAAGCGTGAAGATCGCCGCCACCCGCGCCGCGAGTCTCGCCGCTGCATCGCGGCTGAGTGCCGAGAGCGCGGGCTCCGCCTCGGCAACGAGCGACCGCTGCAGGAGCGCACGCTGCGCCTCGAGCCGGAGCCGGTGGCTCGGGCCCGCGAGCACCGCCACCAGATCGGCAGCCTTGGCCTCTTTCAGATCGGGCAGGGTGATCGCCGCCAGCCCCTCGGGACGCAACCTCGCGATGAACCCCACGTCGGCCCCCGACCACTTGAAGCCGCCGTTCCGCCAGCTCGCGGCATAGATGTTGCCAAGGGCGTCGACGTCGAGGTCGGTGGCCCGGTTGATCTCGAGAAACGGCTCCTGGCCGGCCTGGTAGCCGGCCCCACGACTCGAAAGCGGATGGCGATAGATCCGGCCCATGCCCCAGTCGCAGGTGAACGGCTGGTCATTTACCGCCACCGGCATCCAGGGCTC
>CAZONY010000494.1:0-1861 GCA_964581215.1 uncultured Chitinophagaceae bacterium
CCGCGGCTGGTGGGATTTCGGCACGGGCGCGCTCGGCGACATGGCCTGCCACATGCTCACGGTGCCCTTCGCCGCCTGCGGCCTCCGCGACCCGGTTTCCGTGGTCGCCCGGTCCACCGGCCACGATTTCGACAGCTTCCCGGCGAGTTCGATCATCAAGTTCGAGTTTCCCGCGACGGCGGAGCGGCCGGCCATTCCGTTTTGGTGGTATGACCGCAAGGGGAACAAGCCTCCCATGGAGGTCTTCAAGAAATGGGGGCTCGACTCGGTGGCCGATAGCGGCGTGCTCATCGTCGGCGAGAAGGGGGCCTTCTACAGTTCGGATGACTACTGCGGAAAGTACGAGCTGCGGGGCGTGGAGAAGGTGAAGGTGGACTTCGAAAAGGCCGAGGACCAGGGCAAGGGCAACGACGTCAACAACATGTTCGAGCTGTTCCGCGCCAAGCGGGCGGGCGACCCAAGCATCGCCAAGTCCAACTTCATCGACCGGGCCGGGCCGCTCACCGAGACGATCCTGTTGGGCAACCTCGCCGTCTGGGCCGCCGCCAAGGGGGGCCCCGATGGCTCGATGGGCGACTGGGGCGAGAAGGTGGAGTGGGACGCCCGCAACCTGAAGGTGACGAATCTCGATTCGCTCACGACGCCCCGCGTGGCCGACCTCATCAAGCCGACCTATCCGGCCGGCTACCGTCTCGACTGACCGCCCCGGAAGTGTCTCCATGATTCTCTCGAGCGTCCGTCCCCTGCCCGCGTTGATCCTCTGTGCCCTGGCCGCCTGCCCGGCGTTGCTCGTCGCGGCCGAGCCCGCGGACGTCGCCGCGGCCAAGGCCCGCGTCGGGGCGATCGGTTCCGGGGCCGTCGTGTCGGAGTCCGATGGCCGCGTCACGGGAATCACGATTCCCAACGGGTCGGCCGTGACGGCGGAGGATCTCGCCCTCTTCGGGCGGCTCGACGACCTGGAAACGCTCCACATCCTCAACTGCCGCGGTCTCGACGACGCCATGGTGGAATCCCTGCGCGGGCTGGCCCGCCTGCGGTCGCTCGCGCTCACCAACACCGCCATCAGCGATGCGGCCGTCGCGACGATCGCAGCGGCGTTTCCCGGTCTGGTGGAACTCGATCTTTCGTCCAACACGGGCCTCACCGGGGCCGCGATGAAGGAGATCGCTTCGCTTGGGAACCTGGAGCGGCTCGGGCTGCTGCAGACGCGGTTCAACGATCTCCACACGCGGCGGCTGAAGAAACTGGAAAAGCTCCGCGTGCTCGATCTCCGCGGCAATATGGAGGCGGGAGACATGACGCTGGGCGTGCTCGGCGGGCTTCCGCATCTGGAGGCCCTGAAGCACCGCAGCACGATCGCCTCGGACGACGGCCTGGCGGCGCTCGCCGCGAGCAAGACGCTCCGGGCCCTGCTCGTGCAGGATTTCGCGATCACGAGCGATGCGGGCAGGCACCTGGCGGCCTTGCCCGCGCTCGATTCGCTCGAGATCTTCCGCTGCCAGGGGTTTGGGTCGGAGGGGGTGCTGGCCCTGGCGCCGCTCGACCGGCTGGAGCGGCTGACGCTCCGCGACCTGCCCGAGGTGGATGATGCCGCGTTGGCGGTGCTGGCGGAGCTACCGGCGCTGGAGCGGCTCGCCCTGCACGAACTGCCGTCGGTGTCGGATGCGGGCCTCAAGCATCTCGAGGCGGCGAAGAAGCTGCGGGTGCTCGATCTCTGGGCCCTGCCCCGGATGACCGATGCCACGCTCGACGTGATCGCCGGCCTGCCGGCGCTCGAGGAGCTTTCGATCCGGGAGACGGGGGCGACGAAGGAGGGCCTGGATGCCCTGGCCGCCCGGAAGCCCTGGAAGAAGATCACCCT
>CAZONY010000495.1:0-1851 GCA_964581215.1 uncultured Chitinophagaceae bacterium
AGCACCGCCACGATGATGTACGGGCACATCGAGACGCTGGCCGAGCGGATCGAGCATCTCGATCGGCTGCGGCGGCTCCAGGACGAAACCGGCGGGTTCACGGCGTTCATCTGCTGGTCGTTCCAGCCGGACAACACCGAGATGGATGACATTCCGCCGACCGGGGCCTTCGAATACCTCAAAACGCAGGCCGTGGCCCGGCTCTACCTCGACAACTTCCCCAACATCCAGTCGAGCTGGGTCACCCAGGGCCGCGAGATCGGCCAGCTGGCACTTCTTTTCGGGGCCAACGACATGGGCAGCCTGATGATCGAGGAGAACGTGGTCAGTGCCGCCGGCACGGTGCACCATCTCACGCTCGACGAGATGAAATCGTCGATCTCCGAGTTGGGCTGGATGCCGCGGCGCCGCAACGTGTTCTACGAACTGGTGGACGACGGGCCGGCTGCCTGGACGGGGTCTTCCCCGACTGCCGCGACCTCCCTGCCCGTGCTCGCCACCGTCCCGTGATCCGGAACCATGACGAGCCCCTGACCCTTCGCGGCCGGCTCCTACTGCCGATGCGTGGTCCGCCGCTGGACGGAGGCTGGATTCGGATCGAACGCGGCCGGATCGCGGCGTTGGGCCGCGGCGCTCCACCGGGGTCGGGCCATGATCTGGGCGACGCGATCATCCTGCCCGGCCTGGTGAACGCCCACACCCACCTGGAATTTTCCGACCGCGATGCTCCTCTCGACACGGACGGCGGGCTGCCGGCCTGGATCGCCAGGGTGGTGGGCCTCCGTCGCAGTCGCGGCGACGACTCGGCCCCCGAGCCCGCTCGGGCTCGGGCGGCGATCGCGCGTGGTCTTGCGGAGTCGGCGGCGGCGGGAGTGACGACGATCGGTGATATCGTGACGGCGTCCGGATCGGATGCCGTCGCGGCCGGCCCGCGGGTGCGGATGTTCCACGAGGGACTCGGCCTGTCCCCGGCCGCGGCGACGCGAACGACGGCCCGGCTCGCAGCGCGGCTCGGCCCCGGCAGGCGAGACCTGTCGCTGCACGGCCTGTCGCCCCACGCGCCCTACTCCGTCAACGCGTCGCTCGGCCGACGGCTCCTGGCGATGGCCCGCCACCGTCGGCTGCCGGTCGCGATGCACGTTGCCGAGAGCCGCGAGGAAGCCGCGCTGCTGACAGCGGGAACGGGCCGGTTTCGTGAGCTCCTTGAATCCCTCGGGGCCTGGCCCGCCGACGCCCCGCCGCATCTGCTTCCCGCCGCCGAGTGGATCTCGTCGCTGGCGGTGGCGCCGCGAGGCGTCGTCGTGCATGGTACGTTCCTCCCCGAGGATCCTTCGGCCATGGCGCGTCTCGCCCGACATCGGAGTCGACTCGGCGTGGCCGTATGCCCCCGTACGACCCTGGCCCTCTCCGGCGTGCTTCCGCCGGTGGCGGCCTTCCGCGCCGCGGGCCTCCGCGTGGCGCTCGGCACCGACAGCCGGGCCTCCAACCCCGATCTCGCCCTGCTCGCCGAGTGCCGCGCTCTCACCGCAGGCGGTGTCGTCAGCCCCGCAGAGGCGCTGCTGATGGCGACCCGGCACGGCGCGTGGGCCTTGATGCTCGAGCACCGCTGCGGCCTGCTCATTCCCGGCCGCCCCGCCGACCTCGTGGTGCTCCGTCCTGCCACCCGACATGCCGATCCGTTCGCCACCGTCCTCGATCCCGCCACGCGGATCATCGCCACGATGCGTTCCGGCCGCTGGATCCACGGGGCCATCTGATACGTCTCCCGCGCAGACGCTTCGGCGAGGGGTTGCCCATGCCCCGAGAGCCGGCCTTGATGGCAAGCGAAGCCATGGATGGCGAAGCGCAGCC
>CAZONY010000496.1:0-1849 GCA_964581215.1 uncultured Chitinophagaceae bacterium
TCGTCATCGCCGCGGGGGCATGGAACGGCACGCTCGTTCCCACCCTGCGAGAACGGCTGGCCGTGACCCGCCTCGTGCTCGGCTGGTTCGCCACCCGCCCCGGCGTCGACTTCTCGCCCGCGACTTTCCCGACCTGGGGGCACGGGGAGTACTACGGCTTCCCCGAGGCCGACGGGTTTCCGGGCGCGAAGGTCGCCAGGCACTGGCGGGGCGATCCCGCCGATCCTGCCACGATCGACCGCACGCCGAACGACCGGGACGAGAAGCCACTGCGGGACTACCTCTCGCGGCACCTGCCCGCCGCCGACGGCGACGTCCTCGCGCTCAAGGTGTGCATGTACGTCCATGGCGGCCCGTGGCTCGGCCCGTTGCCAGGACACCCACGGGTCACGGCGATCGCCGCCTGCAACGGCGGTGGCTTCAAGTTCTCGAGCGCCTACGGCGAGGCCCTCGCCGACGTCGCCACGACGGGCCGCACGGAGCTTCCCGTCGGCTTCATGGCGTTTCCCGGCTGACGGCAGGAGGCTGGAGCGGTTCTCCGCGGTGCTTCAAAACCCTCCGGATCGACCCCGGATCGGTGTGCTGAAACGGACGCTCAGCGACGGGATCGTCCGGCTGCCGCCGCATTCGCTGACGATCATGAGGAACCGGCCCACTCGCTCGTCGAGGCATTGATGAACACCCTCGAGGATCTTGGCGTCGCGGACGCACGATATTCGTGCTCTGCTCCGACAACGGCTCCGGCACGGTCGTGCCGGAGCGCCCAGGATTTTCACCACGACAGCCGCTGCCTTCCAAGGATGGGTCGGCCAACGGCACTTCTGCAGGCGTCGGCCGCGATTTTTGCGGGTCATTCTTCCAGAAAGGTGTCGAGCGTCATCGGCTTCAGGCTTCGGAATCTGGCGAAGTCACGATCCTCGGTGAGCAGCGTCGTCGCCCCGTGCTCGAGACAGACAGCGGCGATCTGCGCATCGAAAACGAGATTGCCGTGCACATGTGACTCCACCACCATGCTGCGCAAGAGTCGCAGGTAACGATCGCCCGGCACCAGCAGCCGCGCCGAGGGACTGGCGAGCAGCGACTCCACGGAATCCATCGCGTCGAGCACCGGAGTCGGTGGATCGAAGAGGCGGTCGTGTGAAATGACACGTAGGAATTCGCCGACGCAAAAGACTGGGATCGCCCACGCTTCGTCCCCTTCAGCCAGAAGCCGCAACGCACGGAGCGCTGCCGCATGGAGGGCCGACTCTTCGCGATCGGCGTAGACGAGGATGTTGGTGTCAACGGCGATCACGACCGCCCGTCCATCCTCTCGAACAAGCGATCCCGATCGGCCGCGTCCACGCCGGGGAGCGTGCGGCCGCGGTGGGTTTTCCACTCGAGGCGATAGGGCTTGTCGGTCGCCGCCCGTTGGGTCAGCGACGCCGCAAGCGCATGCTCGACGAACGCCGTGAGCGTGGTTCCCTTCTCAGCCGCGACGCGGCGAGCCGCGGCGAGCAGGCGATCATCTATATCGAGCGTTGTTCGCATGCATACATATGTACGCCGGATGCAGCGTTATGTCAAGGAGTCGTCGCTCTGAAGCAACGACCCCTACCGCTCGAGCCGGAGCCGGGCGGGCTGGATGCGGGTCCTGAGCCTGCCCCCATCTCTGATCCATCCAGGGTGTTAGCCAGACAGGGCGTCACAGCCGTTCCTTTCAGCGGATTTTCGAGTTCTGTATGCTGAAACGGTGCCGGGCCGCCCGCAGGCCGCGCTCCGCCCTACAGACCACGCCGCATGCCCGATCCCCAGCCCTTCTCCATCGACGCATCCGGCTATATCAAGGCCCTCAACATCTCCAGTCTTC
>CAZONY010000497.1:0-1845 GCA_964581215.1 uncultured Chitinophagaceae bacterium
CCCCGCGCTGCGCCTTCACCATCATCCGCACCACGTCCGGCATGCGGTGCTGCGCCCTCCACCCGAGCCGCTCGGCGGCCCGGGACGGGTCGGCCCGGCCCACGGCGATTTCGCTGGGACGCACGAGGGTCGGATCCCGCGTCACGTGCTGCCGCCAGTCGAGGCCCACGGCCGCAAAGGCCTCGGCCACGAAATCCTCGAGGCTGCTGGTCTGCCCCGTGGCGATCACGAAATCCTCCGGACGATCCAACTGCAGCATCGCATGCATGGCGACGACGTACTCCGGTGCCCAGCCCCAGTCCCGCTGCACGGAGAGGTCGCCGAGCGTGAGCGACTCCTGTTCGCCGGCGGCGATGCGGCAGGCCCCGGCCACGATCTTCTGCGTGACGAACCGCTCCGGCCGCAGCGGGCTCTCGTGGTTGAAGAGGATGCCCGTGCAGGCATGCACGCCATAGGCGTCACGGTGCTGTGCGATCTGCCAAAACGACGTCGCCTTGGCGATGCCGTAGGGGCTCCGGGGGCGAAGCACGCTCGTCTCTGTGGCGGGCCGGCCGTCGGTGGTGCCAAACATCTCGGAGCTGCCGGCGTTGTAAAGCCGCACGGGCCGGCCCAGGATGCGCACGGCCTCGAGCAGATTCACCGTGGCGATGATGATGCTCTCGTAGGTCTCGACCGGCATGTCGAAGGAGAGGCCCACCGACGTCTGGCCGGCCAGATTGTAGATCTCGTCCGGTGCGTGGCGGGCGATGACCTGCATCGTGGAACGGAAGTCGACGAGCGACATCGATTCGACGGCCACGTGGTCGCGGATCCCGAGCCGGGCGAGGCCCGCGAACCGGTTGGCATGGGCATCGCGGCTGGTGCCGACGACGCGATAGCCCAGCCCCAGCAGGTGGGCGGCGAGGTAGGCCCCGTCCTGGCCGCCGATCCCGCAGATCAACGCCGTCTTGGACCGTGTACCCGCCGCTTCCATCATGTCGTCGCGAACCATGCGGCGGTCTTTCGCAGTCCTTCGTCGAGTGACACGCTCGGCCGCCAGCCTAGCACGACCGCCGCCAGCGACGCATCGACGAGATTCGAGCGGAGGTCGCCCGGTCGGGCCGGCCCATGTTTCGGCCCGGGAAGTTCGGTCTGCTGCTCCGCGCCGGGCAGCACGGCTCCGACGTGCCGACGGATCATCGCCTCCAGGGCATTGACGTCGGTGCCCATGCCGGTGCCGATGTTGAGACTGGTGAGCGTGCCCGGCCGCAGGGCCGACAGGTCGGCCGTGAGCGCGGTCACGTTGGCCCGGGCCACGTCGGGGCCGAACACGTAATCCCGCACGTACCGGCCGTCGCCGTTGATCGTCGCCGGCTCTCCCGCCAGAAGTTTCCTGCAGAAAATGGCCACCACGCCCGCCTCCCCGTGCGGGTTCTGCCGCGGCCCGTAGACGTTGGAGTAGCGGAGCGCCACGGCCATGAGACCGTGCTCACGGGCGTAGAACTCGAGATAGCGTTCGCCCACCCACTTCGTGATGCCATACGGGCTCACAGGGTTGGCCGGCGTCGATTCCGGCGCCGGGGAGGTCACGTCGCCGTAGAGCACGCCACCGCTGGAGGCGAACACGAACCGCCGGCAGTCGGTCTTCACGGCGGCATCGAGCACGTTGATCAGGCCGATGCAGTTGACCTGGGCGTCGAAGAGCGGCTCCCGCACCGAGCGGCTGACCGACATCTGTGCGGCCTGGTGGCAGATGGCGTCGGGCCGCTCCGTCGCGAAGACCGCCGCCACCGCGGCCGCATCGACGATGTCGCAGACATGCAGCGGCACGTCGGCCGGGAGATTCTCCCGCGCGCCGCTCGAGAG
>CAZONY010000498.1:0-1845 GCA_964581215.1 uncultured Chitinophagaceae bacterium
GCTCTTCCTGCAATCGGACGACCCCAAGGCCGACATCCACCTCTACATCAATTCGCCCGGCGGCAGCGTGACGGCGGGCCTCGCGATCTACGACACCATGCAGTTTGTCACCTGCGACGTGGCCACCTACTGCATCGGTCAGGCCGCCTCCATGGGAGCCGTCCTGCTCACGGCGGGCACGAAGGGCAAGCGGCGGGCGCTGCCCAACGCCCGCATCATGATTCACCAGCCGCTGGCCGGCATGGAGGGCACGGCGGAGGAGATCATGATCCACGCCAAGGAATTCAAGAACGTCAAGCACAAGCTCAACAACATCCTGCTCAAGCACACCGGCCATCCGCTGGCGAAGATCGAAGAGGATACGGATCGCGATCGGTTCATGTCGGCGGAGGAGGCCCGCGACTATCGGCTGATCGACCAGGTGATCGAGCACATGCCCACGGTGAAGAGCGTTTCGTAGGACGGTTTTTCAACCACACAGGACAGGCTTCCAGCCTGTCGTGAAACGGCGATGAGGCGCAAGGAGGCGCATCATGGGACGTTTGCACAGCGGACGTACGGCCCTGGCGGCGGCGGCGGTGACCGCCCTGATCGCCGGCTGCAAGAGCGACTTCAATAGTCAGCTCTTGGAGCGGGAGCTGCGGTTCCAGGAGGATCAGATCTACAGCCTGCAGGATGAACTGCAGTCGAAGTGCGCGCGGCTCGAGATGGTGGCCGCCGAGAACGAGTCGCTGAAGAAGCAGTTGGGGATCGCCGACGCTCCGGCGGCCGGCAGCCGCGGGGCCGCGCCGACGCCCGTCAGGCGGGGCCCCGGCGCGACCTCCGTGGCGCCCCCGACGCTGGTGCCTCCGACGATCGAGGATCTGCCGCCGCCGCCGCGGTCGTCCGTGCCGGCCGACGCCGGGCCGCGGTTCGACGCCCCCGGCGGCGATGCGCCGACGTTCCGCGGCGGGGCAACCCAGCCGGCGCTCGACGGTGTGCCGCCGGTCTCCCCAGAGCCCGCGTTCCCACCGGGGGGCGTGAACGGCACGGGGGGCGAAATGCCGTCGGCGGAGCGCGATGGGGCCGTGAGGCGGCTCTCCCACGAGCAGAGTGTGGCCGCGGCCTCCGACCTGACCCACCTCGTGCTGAACCCTGAGCGCACCGAGTGCTTGGACGGGGATGGCGATGGCGCGAGCGACGCTCTGGCGATCGTCTTCGAGCCGCGGGATGCGGACGAGCGATTGGTGAGCACGGTGGGGGACATCTCGATCGCGGTCTTCGAGCCGGGAGCGGGAGCAACGGCGGCCGATCCCTCCGGAGAGGGCCAGCGGATCGCACGGTGGGAGATCCCGGCCGCCGAGGCGGCCGGTCATTTCCGACGCACGTCGCTGCACCGTGGGCTGCACGTCGTGCGGCCGTGGCCGGGACCGCCGCCGTCCGCCGACCACGTGCGGGTGTTTGTCCGAATGACCACGTTCGAGGGCAAGGCCTTCGAGACCGAGGCCACCGTTCCGGTGCGGTAATGTGGGGTGGGCTTCAGCCTGCTGCGGCTCGGGGCGGCCCACGTCCCGTCGCCGGACGTTCGCAAAGGGCATCCTGCCCTTTGCTCACTCGGATGCAGACATCGCTGCGCACTCCTTGCTTCGCTCGTCTGCATACGCCGGCTCTCGGGACATGGGCCGCCCCTCGCAATGGCGTTTATGGAGTTCTTCTGGGGCTATCGCGACAGCACGGCTGGAGGCCGTGCGTCGCGGCATGGGGCAACCTTGGCTTGCCCCGCAGACGCGTCAGCCCGCGGGGCCATGGATGGCCCGCGGGCGCTGAATATTAGAGCCCCCGGTCTTCCAGGAAGTTCAGCAGGTC
>CAZONY010000499.1:0-1843 GCA_964581215.1 uncultured Chitinophagaceae bacterium
TTGCTGGCCGGTCTCCAGCCGGAGCCACGCCTCGGGGTTGATCGGGGTGCGCTGATCGAAGGGCTTCACGTTGGCCCACTCTTCGGGCGGCATCCCTTCCACCTCGGTGAGTTCACGGGCCCGCGGCCCCTGCTGCCGACGGCCCTCCTGCACGAGCACCTTGAGAAACAGGCCCTCGCGAAGCCGATACCGGTCGATCATCGCGGCGGGCACGAAGGGATCGGTCCGCTCGCGCACGTAGTTGTTTTCGGCACTGCGCAGGAAGCCATAGCCGTTGGGGTGCATCTCCAGCACGCCGCTGCCGGGTTCCAGCGGAATGGGCTCGCCATTTTCCGAGACTTCGGGTTCCAGGTCGGGGGCCTGCATGCCCTCCCCCTCCATGTCCACCGCTCCGGCACCGGCCGGCACGGGCCCGCCGCCACCGCCGCCACGGCGAAAGCGACGCCTGCGGCCATAGCCGCCGCCTCCGCCCCCATAGCCACCACCGCCGCCACCGCCTCCGCCACCGCCCCCATAGCCGCCGCCACCACCGCCGCCGCCTGGTCCGCCGGGGCCCTGACCACCGCCATACCCACCGCGACCCTGCGACCTCGACCGTCTCCGCTTCGACATGGATTACTGCACTCTCGATGAGAACATGGGGCACCCTGTTCGACGGCACGCTGCCGGCGAGAAACACCCTCCAGCCACTCCGCCACCGCGGATCAAGGCAGGCAATCAGGATGAAAAACGGCCCCGGAAAAGCCTTCCAAGGTCACCCCGGAACCATGCCGGCCGGTGGCCGGGCATTGCAGGTAGCGTTCCGGGGATTTTCAGCCACATCCTGAAAAAGATGGTTTCTGAAAAAATCCCATGCCCGCGTTCGCTCGAGGCATCCGCGGGCATCACGCAATCGACTCCCAAAGTATCCGGGGCGGCCATCCGCCTGTCAAGCCACCGAAATCCTCCGGTTTTCCCCAAGCCCCTCCCAGATCCCCGCGGAGGGGCGGTAGGGCCGGCAGGATGGGCAAATCCGCTTTCCGCGACGCAACTCCTGCCGGCGGTTCGACCGATACCTCCTGACGTTTTGATTTCCCATTCCTGGTTTGTCCGCAGGGTCGTCTCCATGCCCACGTCTCTCGCCCGGTTCGCACGCCGCACGACCACGGCGGCCATGCTCGTGGGGCTGTTCGTGTTTGGAACCGGAGCGGCCCAGGCCGGCATCCCCTGGCATGGCACGCTCGCGCAGGCGAAGGCCGCTGCGCAGGTCAGCAAGCGGCCGGTGCTGGCCGTGTTCGGGGCCTCGTGGAGCGAGGCGAGCGTGGCCCTGCACCAGAAGACGCTCACCAATGCGGAGGTCGTCGCCATCGTGACGGCCTGTTTCGAACCGGTGAAGGTGGATGTAGACGTCGATCCCGTGACCACGAAAAAGATGGGCGTCACCTATCTCCCCAGCGCCTGCGTGATCGGCCCCGATGACCGTGTTCTCGCCTCGTTCGATTGCGCCGACACGCCGGCGAGCTTCGTGGCCGCCGTGGGGAAGGCGGTCCAGGAAGCCGCCGCGGCGCTCCACGCGCCCGAGCCGCCGCCTGCTCTGCCGCCGGTCACCGTGGCCGCATCGCCAGTCGCCATCACTCCGGCGTCGCCCGTGGCCGAGTCGCCCACCACCGTCTCTCCACCGCCCACCGTGGCGGAGGCCGCCGAGCCGGCCCGGTCGCTGTCAGCCTTCTCCCAGATCGCGGCGGCGTCGCCCGCTCCGCCAACTGCCGGGCCTGCAGCGACGGAGCCTGCAGCGACGCCGGCCTGGCCCCGGCCGCCAGTTGCAGCTGCGTCGCCCGCCCTGCCGCCGAGCCGAGACACGTGG
>CAZONY010000500.1:0-1839 GCA_964581215.1 uncultured Chitinophagaceae bacterium
ATTCCTCTACTCCATCTCGGCCGGCCAGGTGAAGGCGCATCGCCTCGACGACCCCGCGGCGGAAGAAGGGAGCACGGCCTTGACCACGGCACCGGAGCCCGAAGTCTTCGTCGCCTGATGATGAGCAATCCCTGCGGGCCGCATCCGGGTGAGGACGAAACGGCAGGGGTCGCCCCTGAGCGCACCCCCTGCGGCCGGTCTCGTCCACCCGCGGGGGATGCCTCGATCGCCATCATCGGCGGCGGGTTCGCCGGCATCTGCATGGCGATCAAACTGATCGAAGCCGGACGGCACGACTTCGTTATCTACGAAAAAGCGGCTGATTTCGGGGGCACCTGGAGAGACAACACGTATCCGGGCTGCTCGTGCGACGTGCCGTCGCACCTGTATTCGCTTTCCTTCGCCCAGCAGTCTGGATGGTCACGGCGGTTCGCATCGCAGGCAGAGATCCTCGCCTACCTTCAAGACGTCGCGCGACGTCACGGCATCGAGAAGCACGTCCGCTTCCAGACGCCGATCACCGCGATGCGATGGAGCGACGAGCGGCGTTGCTGGCGGTTGTCGACGGGCGACGGCCGGCACTTCGTGGCGCGGGTCGTGATCTCGGCCGTCGGCGGACTGCATCTTCCCGCCTTCCCGGAGATCGCGGGCCTCGACTCGTTCGCGGGCGACTGCTTCCACTCCGCCCGCTGGCGCCACGACGTGGACCTTTCCGGCAAGACGGTCGCCGTCATCGGCACGGGCGCCAGCGCCGCCCAGATCGTGCCGGAGATCGCCCCGAAGGTTGGCAGGTTGTTCGTGTTCCAGCGAACGCCCCAGTGGGTGCTGCCCCGTCATGACCGACCCTATTCCCGCCTGGAACGGTGGGCCTACCGGCGCGTGCCCGGCCTCCTCGGGCTCTCACGGGCCATCCACTATTGGCGGGCCGAGGGCCGGGCGATGGCGTTTACGGTCAGGCCGAGGTTCATGGGCAAACCGCAGACTCGCACGCTCCGTTTCCTCGAACGCACGGTTCCCGATCCCGAGTTGCGGCGGAAGCTCTGGCCCACCTACACGATGGGCTGCAAGCGTGTGATCCTTTCCGACACCTTCTATCCCGCCATGAATCGGCCCAACGTCGAACTGGTTACGGAGCCGATCGAGAGGATCTCGCCCACCGACATCGTCACGCGGGACGGGAGACAACGGCCGGTGGACACGATCATTTGCGCCACGGGATTTCATCCCTTCAACCCGTCGGATGCGATCGAGATTCGCGGCCGGGGCGGACGATTGCTCGCGGAGGACTGGAAGGACGGCCCGCAGGCATTTCGCGGCGTCGCCGTCGCTGGATACCCCAACTATTTCCTGCTCATGGGGCCCAACAGCGGCCTCGGCCACAACTCGATCCTGTTCATGATCGAGGCGCAGACACGATACATCGCCGCATGCCTGCGTTGGCTCGATGACGATGGCTGCGACGCGGTCGAGGTGCGCGAGGACGCGCAGCGGCGCTTCAATGACACGCTCGATCGCCGTTTCGACCGGACGGTGTGGCGGAGGGTCGACTTCGAGTGGCAGCAGCCGTGCACGACTTGGTATCAGCATCCGTCCGGCCGCAACACGGCGATCTGGCCCTCCTTTTCAGCGGCCTACTGGCTGCTCATGCGGCGGGCCGACTGGCGGCACTTCCAGCCCGCTCCGGCCTGGGAGGACGAACAGCCGGCGACCGTGCCGCTGCCGGGTCGCCGCGCCGCTTGAAAATGCCGCGCCCCTTTCCCGCGCCCGCGGTCTTTTTTGCCCGGTGATCAGGGCTGCTTGGCGGCCGGTGCGGCACGCCGGCCGGCCCCCTGCACGAGC
>CAZONY010000501.1:0-1835 GCA_964581215.1 uncultured Chitinophagaceae bacterium
GTCTTTCTCCGGTCGCGCGTGGTCGCGGGCGAACTCAGCCTCGAGCGCGAGCACGCCCTCATCGAGGAGGCGCGGGCGTGGATCGAGACGAAGGCCGCGAAGCATCCGGGGCTGGGCCGCTACCTCGCCGCGTGGGGCGACTGGAAGAGCCCCTGGAGATGAGGCCGAGCAGACCCGCACCGCTCACTCGCCGATCGGTTCCTTCACCAGCTGGATGAAGTGGGTGGATCGCGACGAGCCCGTGAGTTCGGCGGCCTTCTTCTCCGCCGCCTTCCGGTCGGCATACTCGAACATCGCCATCCGCTTCATGCCGGGGTTATAGACACCCCAGAAGGCCTTCATCCGGACCTCCTTGGCGGCCTTCTTGCGGGTGGCCTTCTTCGCGGCCGGCTTCTTCGCCTTGGGCTCCTTGACGGCCTTTTCCTTGGCGGCCTTGGCCGGCTTCGCGGTCTTTTCCTTGGCGGGCTTGGCGGCCTTGGGCTCCTTCGGGGCCTTCTTGGTGGTGGCCTTCGCCTTCGCGTCCTTGTCCGTCGCCGCTTTCTTCGCCATGTCGCCCCTTTCGCACGTGTTCGGATCCGGGCCGGCGAGCCGCGCCGACCGCGGCGGCAGTATAGCGATTCCCAGGGACGACGCAGGAGGCCGCTCGAACGGCCTCCTATACTGGAGATCCCCCGGAGCTTGTTCCATGTCGCCAGCCGTTGCCGAGATCCCGCCGGCCAGTCCCTTCGCCGCCTACCGCGGGCTGGAGGATGCCGAACTCGACGCGCGGATCGAGGCGGTGCGGCGGCGGATGGGACCGCGACTGGTCATCCTCGGCCATCATTACCAGCAGGACGGCGTGATCGCCCATGCCGATCTCCAGGGCGACAGCTACCAGCTCTCGAAATCCGCCGCCGAGCGGGAAGGCTGCGAGGCGATCGCGTTTTGCGGCGTGCACTTCATGGCCGAGACGGCGGACATCCTCGTGAACCGTCCGGAGAAGGTGGCCGCGCGGGGGGGGCGGGTGACCGTCATCCTGCCCGACATGGCCGCCGGCTGCTCGATGGCCGACATGGCCGGGATCGAGCAGGTCGAAGACGCCTGGGCCGATCTCGGCACCGTGATCGACACCGCCGACGTCACCCCGGTCACCTACATCAACTCGGCCGCGAGCCTGAAGGCCTTCTGCGGCCGCCACGGAGGCATCGTCTGCACGTCGAGCAACGCCCGGGCCGTGCTCGACTGGGCCTTCGCCCGCACGAAGCGGGTGCTCTTCTTCCCCGACCAGCATCTCGGCCGCAACACCGCCCGGAAGATGGGCATCCCGCTCGACGAGATGTGCGTGTGGAATCCGCACGACCCCACCCTCGGCGGCAACTCCCGGGAGCAACTCCTCGAGAGCCGCGTCATCCTCTGGCAGGGGCATTGCAGCGTGCACGCGATGTTCCGCCCCGAGCACGTCGATGCCTTTAGAGCCAACCTCCCGGGCGTGAAGATCCTCGTCCATCCCGAGTGCGCGATGGAGGTGGTCGACAAGGCCGACCTGACCGGCTCCACGAGCTTCATCCTCAAGACCGTCGAACAGGCGCCGCCGGGGTCGAAGTGGGCGATCGGCACCGAGCTGCACCTCGTCAAGCGGCTGGAGAAGAACCACCCCGAGCAGACGATCCGCTTCCTCTCGCCCACGATCTGCATGTGCGCGACGATGTATCGCATCGACCTGGCCCACCTCTGCTGGAGCCTCGAGCACCTCGAGCAGGGCAGGCCCGTGAACGCGATCCGCGTCGACGACGAAACGGCGAAGTGGTCGGTCGTCGCCCTCGAGCGGATGCTCGCCGTGCGGTAGCGCGGGCCCC
>CAZONY010000502.1:0-1830 GCA_964581215.1 uncultured Chitinophagaceae bacterium
GTGGCCCCCTTCTCCGACTCCTGCACGATCGCCACGTTGCGATCGTTCGACATCGGGAGAAACTGGAGGCTCCGCCAATCGCCCGGGGCCGGCGACGAAGCCGAGACGTCGTTGTTGGTATCCTTCACCGTCCGGCCGAGCGGACCGACGCTGGCACCCACCGTGTCGTCCGCGATCGACGTGAGCACCACGGGGTAGCCGGGCTGCCCCACCACCTGCACCGCGCCGATTCGATCGTCGATGTCGAGACCGTAGCCCGCCGCCGTGAAGCCGGCATTGGCACCGAGCAACTTCACCACGAGGCTGGCGTTGACCTGGCTCATCAGCCGCACGCCGGTGTAGGTGTGCAAATTCTGGACGATGATCTCCGTCTTCAGCACGTGAACGATGTCCACGTCGTCCCAGACGCTTTCGACGTCGATCTCCTCACCCCGCACCTCCATGCCACCGGTGGCGCCGCCGGCCGGCCGGCCGGCGGCCGCGTCGATCGTGTAGGAGAGCCGATTGTCGCGCACGAGCGGGCCGCGGTTGTCGCCATAGCGGACATCGCGGCCGATCGGGCCGGACGAGCGGCCCGTATCGGGCGTCTCGGCATCGGTGAGCGAGTTGGCGTTCACGCTCACGACGGCGCCCAAGTTGTCGCGGAAGTCGTTGCCAAGAATCACCGGCTGGGCCCCGCGGACGAAGACCGTGGCCGCCGCGTTGCCTCCGCGGCCGTTTCGATTGCCGGCCGCAGCCCCCGACGCATTGTTCTCGATCCGCGAGTTGGCCAGCCGCAGGTCGCCTTGGTGCACCTCGATTAGGTTGAAGTTCGCAAAATCACCCTCGATCGCAGTCTGCCCTCCGCCGTAGCCGAGGTAGGCCTGATCAATGCTGGCCCTGGCCCCGGCATTGACCACAATGCCGCCCCAATCGCCGGCCTGCCGAACGTCGGGCAGGTTGCCGTTGGTGTCGAAGGTGCCGCCCGCGCCGAAGCGATTATCGCCGAGGCTCGTGAAGATGACCGACTGGCCGGCGGTGCCCTCCGCGATCAGCTGCGCGACGCCCCGCTCGAGCTCGATGCGGGCTCCCTGCAGCTTCACGACCACGCCCGGATCGATCGTCAGCCGGCCACTCCTGCGGGCGGTATCGACACCGGCGATGTTCAGGTAGCCGCCGACGCCGCCGTCGATGAGCAGGTTGTCCTGCAGCACATACACGACGTCGGTGCTCTTGAGCCGAGCCGGCACCTCGAGCCGATCCGGCTGGCTCCCCAAGGCGGTTCGCACCTTGATGAACAAGCCGTTGATCGAGTTGTCGAGAAGTCGATTGCCCCGCAGTTCGGGGCCGACCCTGCCGTCCGACTCTTCGAAGCTGTCGGGGTTGGCAGAGATCGCCGCACCGGCGCTCCTGCGGATCGTGTTGAAGACGAGCGTGGGCCGCGTCGTTTCCAGCTGAATCGGGGCGAACGAATCGAGCTGCGAATCGACGTAGACCTGTCCGCCGCCGTACGCGATCGTGGCCCCCGAGATCGCGTTGACAAAGGCCTTCTTCGAACTGCTGTCGGAATCCTGCCGCAGGACGATGCCGCCCCACTGGCCTCCGGAGACGGCGGGCCCCACGCCATCAGAGTTTCCGCCGATCGTGTCGTCGTGATACGAGGTGAATGTTACGGTTGCGGCGGGCGTGCCCAGAACCTGAATCGCGGCCCCCGAGCGATCCACGAGGGCCGAGGAACTACCCACGTCGATGTTGGTGGCCCGGAGCTTGAAGATCGCCCCGGCGTCGATCATCACCGTCACGCCCTTCGGCACGTTGAAGGTGGCGCCATCCGAGAGCGACTGACCGGCG
>CAZONY010000503.1:0-1810 GCA_964581215.1 uncultured Chitinophagaceae bacterium
CGGCCACGCCTCTCAGCGAAGCCTGACTGGCGCGGGCGACACGCGAGTCACGAAGCGGCTGAATGAGTGAAGACCAAAAACCCTGCTGCGGCGCAGCATGCCCTCCATGGCGGCCTTCGCAGGACGCGATCCGAGGCGTGTCCTGACCACTCGTAAATCGGCTGCCCGTCGGACGCTTTCCCGCCTGCGATGCGCCGGCCATCCCACACAAAACCCCTGCCCCTGGCTGCTCGTCCGATCGTAGTGAGTCGTTTGGAGTCAAAGCGGCCAACGCAGCCGACGAAAACAGGTGCGACGCATTGACTTCCGCCGGGCCGACACCACTGCCCAGGGGAACGAACGCGAGCCGGTTTGGCTCGTCCGTGAAGTCAGTCGGCCACAGGGTAGAAAGCTCGTATTGGGTAGGCCGGGCATTGTTCAACGCCGGCATATTCGCCAGCGAACCGTGGGCGTTGACGTTGAATCGCCCATCGAGATCGACGATCAGCACGGATGCATCCAACCGCACGCTGGTTCCGCTGGCAATCGGTATCGCAGGCAGTCCGAAGTTGAGGAACACGCCATCAGGGACTCCGTCATTGTCGTTGTCGGCGAGATCGGACGAGCCGGCCAGAGTTGAGACGTAGCTGGGTCTCTCCACAGCTGAACCACTGACGCCACTTGGCTTCACATGAGCAAGAAAAGCATTTTCACCGTCGAACCCGTCCCATGATTCGTTGCCTGACACGCCCGCGAACTCGCGGCCATTGATGACGGCTGGTGATCCGCTGGCGGGAAGGCTGCCCGACGTCAGTTGATATGGTCCCGGCGGGTTCGAGAGTGTCAGCGAGTAGGGCGCGGTGCTGGAGGCCTGGGAAGCCTGCAGGATGCGGTGGCTGGTGGGCGATCGGCCAGGGCCGGTGAACGTGAGGATCCTTCCGTTCAAGTGCGCCGGATGGCCGATCGCCCCGGACGGGGTAAACACTCCCGTGACGATCGGTCCGGTGCTGCCTGCCCCTGCAGCCGAATGGATTTGTGCGCTGCTGAATGTGCCGGCGACGCTAACCGTGCCATACCGGTCGGCGAGCAGCGACTCGAATGCCGGGGCAGACCCGCTGATGGCCGCGACGGCTTGGCCGCTGGCCGGACCGCGAATGACGGTGAGCAGCACATTATCGAGCATGGCAGCGTGATCGACTCGTGCCTCATCGGCTGTGAGCGTGCGGCGGGCCAACGCTCTCGCCGACTCCCTCGCCCGCGTGGCCACCACGAGATAGGCGGCGCCGAGCATCATGAAGAGCGTAAGCATGCTCACCGTGATGAGCAGCAAAACACCTCGGCGGATTTCCATGGCCGATGGGATCGAATGTCGCGGGATCATGGCACAACCTCCCGCGGCGTCGTGGCGGAAAATGGCCCTGGCCCCTCGAGCGTTACGATTGTTTGGGCAAGGCCCACCGAGTCGAGAAGAATGGTGCAGTTTCCCGCGGGCGGCGTGCGGTCAAACACGCCGTAGGCGGCCGTTCCCGCCGCGTTCGGGCTGGCCGAACGAAGTGAAAAAAACAGCGATTCTGCGGGTATCCCGGCTGAAGCCACAATGACAGTCCCTGTTTTCAGGATGTCACGAATCGTGCGGCCTGCGGGCGGCGTGACCGCGATCTCCCCGGTCGAAGACACGGTTGCCGCGAGGGTTGGCGACGAAGGGTCTCTGTCCTGAAAGATGACGACAGACAAGCGAGCCAACGAACTGTCTGCGATGGGAGAATTACTCAACGACTCAATGGCCCAGAGGCACGTGGTTCGTCCGTCAAACGCCCGCGCCCCATCCGTG
>CAZONY010000504.1:0-874 GCA_964581215.1 uncultured Chitinophagaceae bacterium
TGCGTCCAGGCGAACACCCAGGGGATCGCCCGCAGGTCGTCGAGCGTCCGCTGGCCGCGGCGGCGGGCCGGCCGGGAGGCGATGGGGAGATTCTCGATGTCGTCAATCGGCGTGGTCTGCGAGAAATAGTCGATGAACCCGGGCTGATCGACGAGCTCGCGGTAGGCCTCGTGGGACCGCGCCGACATGCTCTCCATGACGGCGATCCAGGCCGGCTGCGGATCGGTCCGCCGGCCTGCCGAGGCCATCAGCGTGGCCCACGACACCTGCTCCAGATGGCGGCAGGCGATCTCCGTGTCGTCGTAGCGCTCGGCGAGCACCTCGCCGGCAGCGACAGGCTCCCGCGGGCGGCGGGCCCGCCGCCGCGGCCGAGCGAGCCGCCGCGACCGTGGAAAAACGTCACCGCCACGCCCCGGGCCGCCGCGGCCGCATGGAGGCGGCTCTGGGCCGATTGCAGCCCCCAGCAGGCCGCCAAGTAGCCGCCGTCCTTCGTGCTGTCGGAATAGCCCACCATCACCATCTGGCGCCCGCCCCGGCCGGCGAGGTGCGCGGCGTAGGCCGGCGTGTCGAGGATCGTGCCGAGCGTCTCGTGGGCCCGCTGCAGGTCGTGGATCTTCTCGAAGAGGGGCACGATCGCGATGTCGTGCGTGGCGACGGCCTCTCCGGCGTCGGCGGCCTGCTTCTGCGCCCAGCGCCAGAGCCAGAGCACGCAGAGCACGTCGGCAGGCGAGCGCGTGAGGCTCACGACCGCCCCCCCGAGGCAGTCGGGGCCGAACCGCACGCTCGCCCGGTGCAGGAGCGTGAAGAGGCGGAGCGTGTCGAGAGAAAGCGGCTGCAGCCGCGCCTCGGCCACCGGGCCGACCGTGCCGAGGGT
>CAZONY010000504.1:884-1805 GCA_964581215.1 uncultured Chitinophagaceae bacterium
GAGCAGGCGAACCTTCGTGGCCTCGTCGTCGGACCGCAGCGCCTCGGCCCCGGCGACGCCCGCCGCTCCGAGGATGTCGGCCATGATGTCCTGGTAGGCGCGGGCGTCCTGCCGCACGTCGAGCCGCGTCATGTGGAGGCCGAAGGCGCGGACGAGATCGAGCCAGCGGCGGGCCGGGGCGGTGTCGGAGAGGCCGTGGTCGCGGGCCACGCACTCGACGAGCATCGCCACGTCGGCCTCGAATTCGCGGGCCGAGGGATAGGCCCCCGTCGCCAGCGGCTCGGCCAGGCTCGCGGCCATCGAGCATTCGAGCCGGAAGTGAATCATCCGCAGCCAGCGGCGGTAGGCCTCGTGGAGGGGCACGCCCTCGAGCACGGCCGCGAGATCGGGCCACCGGCCGGAGAGCGCGGCGAGCCGCTCCTCGAGCGGGGCGGCGCCATGCGCCTCGTGGAGCGACATCGTGAGCATCTCGTGGAGCCGGCCGCACCATTCGCGATGGGCGTCGAGCGCGGCGGCCCGCAGTTTCAGGAGCGTGGCCTCGGTGACGGCTGCCGTGACGAAGGGATTGCCGTCGCGGTCGCCCCCCATCCACGAGCCGAACGTGAGGAAGGGAGGGATGCGGAAGGCGTGGCCGGGATAGGAGGCAGCCAGCCCGCGGCGCAGCGACTCGTGCACCTGCGGCACGGCCTCCCAGATCCGCGGCATGAGCGACAGTCCGCGCTCGACCTCGTCGAGCACGGTGGGCCGCGCGGGCTTGAGAAATTCCGTCTCCCACAGGATCGCCAGCTCCGTCTGCAGGCTGCCCTCCAGCCCCGCCCGCTCGCGCGGCAGCAGGTCGTCGCGGTCGAGGGCCTGGAGGCCCTGTCGCATCCGCCGGAGCTTGGCGCGGATGCTGCGCCGTTTGGCCTCGCTGGGATGCGC
>CAZONY010000505.1:0-698 GCA_964581215.1 uncultured Chitinophagaceae bacterium
CGGAAAAGCCCGCGCCCGCGCAGCCCGACGCGCCGGGGCAGCCCGCCGCGCCGGGGCAGCCCGCCGCGCCGGCAGGCGGGACGCCACCGGCCCCGCAGCCGCCCGCCGGCGAAACGCCGCCCGCGGTGCCCCCGGGGCCGGCGGTTCCCGAGGTGAAGGACGACGTCGATCTCTTCAAGTAGTTCCCGCCGGCCCACGGCCGGCCCCGCCCAGCGTTCCGCATCCATGAGCACCATCACCCCAGAGCCCGACACCGGGCGGATCGACGCGATCCCCACGGCGCCGTCCGTCGCGAAGGCGACGGTGGTGGCCGTGAGCGCGATCGTGGCCGGCGGCCTTGGGCTGGCGTTCTGGCGGTCGGCGCCGCCGGCCCTCGACGCCTGGCTCACCGCCAACCTCCGGGTCAGCGAGCTCTTCGCGGGCAACGGCGTGGCCACGCTCGCGAAGCTCTGCTTCGCCGCGGCCGGCATCGCGGGCGCCGCGTGCGTTGTCGCCGGCCTCGTGGCGCTCGTCCGCATGCGGGCCACCTGGTGGCTGCTCTTCGCGGCGCTCTGCGCGGTGCAGGTCGCGGCGGCGGGCTACGTGGCCCTCGTCTGGCACGCGCTCTCCACGCTCCTCGCCGCCGCCCTGCCGATCGACGGGGCCGACCAGGACCGCGTCACCACGTCGCTGCTCTGGTGGCGGCTCTCGTTGCCGGC
>CAZONY010000505.1:708-1795 GCA_964581215.1 uncultured Chitinophagaceae bacterium
TCCGCAGCCGGTCGGTGTACGCGGCCTTTTCGCGGCAGGCGGGCGGCCCGCTGCGGGGCGACCTCGTGCTCGAGGACCTGCGCACCGGCGGCCGCGATCCTCGGCACCGCAAGAGCGTCTATGCCAGCGGCCTGGCCCACCTCGTCGTCATCGTGATCATCCCGTGGCTCATGCAGCTCGATGGCTGCGTCGAGCCCTATCGCGTGCCGAAGGGGAGCGGCAACCCCGTCGTGGCGATGGTGAAGATGGTGAAGCCCAAGAAGCAGAAGAAAAAGAAGTCGCTCACGCTGCGGCCCAACTCGGCGGTCGTGTTCGAGGTGCCCGACCTCGACAACAGCGAGGCCGACGAGGAGATGAAGGAGATGACCGAGCTCGCCTACCAGGCCACGGTCACGACCGGCGGCGTCGGCAAGCTCGGCAAGGGGGGCGGCACGCAGGGCGGCTGGCCGGAGGGTATCGAGAACTACAAGATCCGCTTCATCCGCCTCGACCACGGCGGCGCCGGCTGGGACGACGGCATGGACGAGAGCAACGCCGACATCAACTTCCTTCGCGAGTTCGCCCAGGCCACCGGCTTCCGCAAGATCGCGCGGTCCGGGGAGAGCCACTCGATCGCGCTCTTGCGCAAGTATCCGCCCGACGGGTTTCCGCCGTTCGTGTATCTCACGGGCAACGGTGGGATGGGCCGCGTCTCTTCAAGCGACATGAAGATTCTCCGCGACTACTGCCTCGGCGGCGGCCTGCTCGTCGCCGACGCCGGCAGCGTGGCCTTCCACGAGTCGTTTCTCCACTTCATCAAGCAGGTCTTTCCCGACAAGCCGCTCGTGGACGTCGCCGACGATGACGAACTCTACAAGCTGCCCTTCACGTTCCCCGACGGGGCCCCGGCCTTCTGGCACCACGGCGGCCGGCGGGCGCTGGGAATCAAGCACGAGGGCCGGTGGGTCGTCTTCTACCATCCGGGAGACATGAACGACGCCTGGAAGTCGGCGGCCTACACGGACGTCACGCCGGAGATGCGGGCGAGCGCCATGCACCTCGGCATCAACCTCGTCCGCTACGCCTTCGACCAGTGGAACGACGCGGT
>CAZONY010000506.1:0-1790 GCA_964581215.1 uncultured Chitinophagaceae bacterium
CGATCACGATCATCGGCGGCGGCGACTCGGCCGCGGCGGTCGAGCAGCTCGGCTATGCCGAGAAGGTGAGCCACGTCTCCACCGGCGGCGGAGCATCGCTCGAGATGCTCGAGGGGAAGGCCTTCGAGACGGTGGCTGTCTTGGACGGGTGAGCGGCTGGCCCAGCCGTGAAGTGGCGTCGGCTAGAGCGCATCCAGCCTACGTGTATCGCCGGCTCGAGGGCGGCAAAAGTCTCGTCGCGGGGCGAGGATACGCCCAACGCTCCTCGAGCGTTCGCCGACCCTCTCGCCTACCTTTCTCAGTTTTGCAGGTCGTCGCTACAGCTATGCTGAAAGCGCTCTATAGCCCGGCGGTGTCGGTGAGGCGGGGCTTGGCGGCGAGCCGCTCCGACGTCGTCGAGACGTAATTGCGATCCGCCGAACTCAGCCGATCGAGCGGCACCCGCGTGAAGTGGCCGTCGAGCTTCAAAATCCGCACGTGGTCGGCATGCACCTCCACGAGCCGCCCCACCGCGTCGTGGCTGCCGGTGTCGTCGATCCAGCGGCGGACGGGCTCGGCGGAAGCGGGGGTCAGCGCGGAGAAGGGGTCGTCGATGGCCGACGGCTCGGGCTTCGGCTCCGGCTCGGGGGTGGGCTCGGTCGATGGCTCCGGCTCCGCGGCCGGTTCGTCGGCGGGCTTCGCAGTCGGTGTGTTCGCCGGCTTATCGTCAGCCTTGCTGAGGTCGTTTTCGAAGATGTTCTCCTCAGCCGGCGGTGCGGGGGGCTCGGGCTTGGGCTCAGGTTTCGGCTCGGGCTTCGGCTCGGGGGCCGGAGCGGGCTCGGGCTTCACTTCCGGCTTCGGCTCGGGCACAGCGGGGGATTCGGGCGTCACAACAGGCTTGGGCTCAGGCTCGGGCTCAGCCTTCGGCTCAGGCTCCGCAGTGGGTTCGGGCTTCGGTGGCGTTGCCGGCTCGGGCTCGATCGGTGGAACCGGGGCCACAGGCTCCTTCATGACCGGCTGCTCGGGCTCCTTGACGGGCGGCTCATACGGCGGCACGGCCGGCTCTTCGGCCGACGCGGTGGCGACGTCGGCGGGCTCCAGGTGTGGCACCGGTGCCGGCTCGGGTTCGATCGACGGCACCGGGGCCGCCGGTTTCGCGACCACGCTGTCGCTGTCCGGCGCCTCGGTGATCGTCGGCTCTGCCTGCACGCCGGCGACTGCCGCGCCCTCGTCGCAGGGGCCGCAGGCATGGCACGGATCACACTCGTGGACGAGCGTCATGCAGGCGGTCGGGCACTCGACCACCGGCGCGCAGCAATCGGCCACGCACGCGGGTCGGCAGTCGGTTCGGCGGCAGTGTGATCGCCAGTGGCCGGCCCAGGCCGGGCCCATCGCGAGGGCCGGCACCATGATCGCCGTCAAGCCAGTCCGCAGCCGCCGTTGCCACACGTTTCGCACGAGTCACCTCCCGGGGTCAAAAACCTCGAGAGGCCATGCTACTACCGCCGTAGGGGGCGGGCAAACGGTCGCAAAAACACGAGGACCGCGGCAGGGTTGGCCTGCCACGGCCCTCGCGAATGTCGAACCTGTAAACCGCCTGCGAACGGGGTAGAAAACTGCGAAACTGACGCGAATCGGGCTCGTGCAGGCACGGGCTTTTCAGTGGATTCGGGTCAACGCGTTGTGGTTGGCACCTCCGACGGGACGCGGCAACAGGCTTCGAAAGTCGATGCCTGATGTTTCGGCCGCTGAGCGCGGGGAACTGAATCCCGTTTCCCGGGCAGGCGCATATTCCTCACAATCGGCTCGCC
>CAZONY010000507.1:0-1480 GCA_964581215.1 uncultured Chitinophagaceae bacterium
TGCATCTTCTTCGAGTAGGTGTCGAACGACGCGGACGGCAGCAGCGCCTCGAGTTCCTCGAGCCGCGCGAGCCTGTTGCGAATGGTGCGGAAATTGGTGAGCGTGCCCCCGAGCCACCGCTCGTTCACGAAGGGCATGCCACACCGAGCGGCCTCGCGTGCGATCGCATCGGCCCCCTGCCGCTTCGTCCCGACGAACAGGATCAGGCTGTTCGTGGCCGCCACCTGCTTGAGGTACTTCCGCGCCCGCAGGAGCCCCCGGATCGTCTCGCGGACGTCGATGATGTGGATGAGGTTGCGGCGGCCGTGGATGTACGGCTTCATCTTCGGGTTCCAACGGCTGGCCCGATGGCCGAAATGGACACCCGCCTCGATCAACTCTTGGGCCAAGACGTTCGACACGCAGACTCTCTCACGCTGGGGGAAGGAAGAACCGGGAAACTCGCAGCACCGCAAACTATCGGCTTTTTCGGCCGCTTGTCAACGCACACCCGGCATCCCCGACGCAGGCCGCACAGCCGGCCTCAACCGCTGCCGGGAACGGAGAAAAGGCCCGTCCCAAGGCTTGAATCGCCCTCTCGGCCCAAACTACACTCCGGGGCTCGGTTTCTCCCTCGCCGTCGCCCGGGCCGCCAGCATCATGCGTCACGTCCTCTCCGCCACCGTGCAGAACCTCCCGGGCGTGCTGGCACACGTCTCCGGCATGCTCGCCTCCCGGGGCTACAACATCGACAGTCTGGCCGTGGGCGAGACGGAGGATCCGGGGTTCTCCCGGATGACCTTCGTGCTCCGGGGCGACGACCGGATGCTCGACCAGGTCCGCCGGCAGCTGGAGAAGATCGTGACGATCGTCCGGGTGGACGACATCTCCTCCCGCAACTACGTGGAGCGCGATCTGATGCTGATCAAGGTCGCCGCCCCGGCCGGTCCCGCGCGAACGCACGTCAAGGAACTGGCCGAGGTCTTCCGCGGCCGGATCGTCGACGTGGCCGCCGACAGCGTGGTGGTGGAGGTGTCCGGCACCGAGAAGAAGGTGGAGGGCTTCATCGAGCTCATGCGGCCGATCGGCATCCTGGAGCTCTCCCGCACCGGCCGGATCGCCCTGGTCCGCGGCAGCCCCCCCACCCGCGAACTCACCGAGGCCGCCGACGGCGGCCGCCCGGCCGATGCGGCCGACGCCCGCGAATCACTCGCCTGACGTACTTCCCCTTTCCTCGGAGCAAGCCGTGCCTGTCACGATTTATTACGACGCCGACGCCGACCTGAAGGCCCTCGACGGCAAGACCATCGCCATCATCGGCTATGGCAGCCAGGGCCACGCCCAGGCCCAGAACCTCCGCGACAGCGGCCTGAAGGTGGTGGTGGCCCAGCGGCCCGGCGGCCCCAACTACGACCTCGCCAAGAGCCACGGCTTCGAGCCGCTGAGCGTCGAAGACGCCGTGAAGCAGGCCGACGTCGTCAACATCCTGCTGCCCGACGAG
>CAZONY010000507.1:1490-1782 GCA_964581215.1 uncultured Chitinophagaceae bacterium
GCTCACGGGCGACGTCTACAAGACCTCGATCAGGCCGCACCTCAAGAAGGGCGCCGTGCTGATGGCCAGCCACGGCTTCAACTTCCACTTCGGCCAGGTCGAGCCGCCGCCGGGCCACGACATCCTGCTCGTCGCCCCCAAGGGCCCCGGCCATCTCGTCCGCAGCGAATACGTGAAGGGGGGCGGCGTGCCCTGCCTCATCGCGCTTGGACCGGGCGCCAGCGAGGCCACCAAGAAGATCGGCCTGGCCTACGCCAAGGGCATCGGCGGCACCCGCGGCGGCGTCATCGAG
>CAZONY010000508.1:0-1779 GCA_964581215.1 uncultured Chitinophagaceae bacterium
CTTTTTATGCCGCTCCGTACTGTCGGATGCGGACGCCTGCAGAGTCGCAATTCGCGTCGCAGGCCTTCCCCCCGTTCGGTCCCTGTACCGCGATCACCGGCGGGACGTTCGGCGTGCCCCTCACCACGTCCTCGAAGTGGTGGTCGCGGGACATGAGATAGTGCTGCGCCGCCACCTTCGGCGAGTGTCCGAGCCACTTGGCGACGACGTGTGACGGATACCGCTCCACCCAGTCGGTCGCGCATGAGGCCCGGAGATTCTGGAAGAGCCGCGGAGCAGTCGTGGCGGTGAAACTCCACCAGCCCCGCGTGGGCCGGCGTCAGCGGCGGACGTTGATGCCGGCGTCGCTGAACACGATCTCCCACTGGCCGCCGCGGCGACGTCCACGGCCCTGACCGACCGGGGAACCGCCCCGCGGCCCGGCGCCCGCCGCTCAGTTCCGCAGACCGCGGAACGGTTCGTAGAACCGCAGCGTGAACATCAGCTCGCTCGCCGAAAATTGCGTCTGAGCCTGAAGCGGGGGGGGAGTCGGGGTCACCGTCGTCTTGTCGATCTGGAAGTAGCGGTAGCCCACGTCGAAAGTCAGCCGCTCGGTGATCTCGTAGATCAGGCCGCCGCCGAACTGCCACGCGAACGCCGAGCTGGCGTCGTAGTACACGGTTGACGCCCCAGAAGCCTCCCCGCCGATCTGGTAGCCGCCTGCACCGAGACCGCCGCCGCCATAGGCGCCGAACCGATCCGTGAGCATGAAATCACGCCACGCATTGCCCATCACGGACCAATTGCTCCTCGCGGAGGCGGTGCCTCCCTGAACCGGGCTCACGAACGTGTCGCGACCCATGCCCTCGATCTCGAGCCGCAACTGGCCGCGCCGGCGATCGAGTGCCACGCCGAGCGCCCCCCCCGCCGCGAAGAGGTTGTCGTCGAGTACTTCACTTCCGGGGAGGACGGAAATCCAGGTCTCCACCTGCGAGAACGACGGCCCGATCATAGCCGACAGGTAGAACCGCCTGTCCACCTCGCCGAACCGCTGCGCCACTTCCTGGATGGGCGACTCGTCGCCCCACACGGAAGCTTGCTGCGACTGCTGCTCGCCGAACGTGGTCAGGTCGATCTCATCGTCGAGCGTGGCGGCCCGCGAGACGCCCATACTCACCACGAGTGCCGCCATCACGACACCGAAAATCTCGCGATTCATCGTCGGCGTCACCTCCCTGCGTGACTGCAAAGCCCGTGACCGCCTTCACCGGCGGGCCGCCCCCCCTGAGGAAATCGGAACCCGACCGGGCAGGCCTCCCGCCGTCGCGTGCCCGCCCCTACGGCCGGCACGAACCGCAAACTGCGATGGCCGCAGCGGCCCCGCCTTCGGAACAGCCCCCCTGAACCTCGCGGCCGACAAGGTGCTGCCCGCCGACCGGCCGACACTCGATGCCGACGTCGGGGCGACCGCGACGGCGGTGCTCGTCGAACTCGCCGCCGGCGAGGGCACCCGGTTCGGCACGAAGCCAAAGTGCATCCAGCCGGTGCTCGGCAGCCCGCTCACCCGCCATTCGATCGCCGCCTTCCGCTCGGTCGCGGGCGGCGCGGTCGTCTGCGCCGTCGGCTACCGGCACACCGACGTGGCTGCGGCCTTCGGCCCCGACAACCTCTGCATCCTCTCGGCGAACCCCGCGGGGGACACGGCCTTCCGTCGATAAGCAAGGATAGGACGGTCAATAAGGATAGGACGGTCAACGGAGGACGGCAGGCAGCTGCGGATTCTCGTGGTGATCGATGAGT
>CAZONY010000509.1:0-1777 GCA_964581215.1 uncultured Chitinophagaceae bacterium
TCGGGGCCGAGGCGAAACGAGATGTTGCCGTCGTTGCCGGCCGCGAAGCCCTTGGCATAGATGCGGCGGCCGATGTCGCAGATCTCTTCCTTGAGTTGCGAAAGGGATTTCGTGCTCGTGCTGACCGTGGCCATGGGATCGCGATGCTCCTTCGTGAAAACGGGTCGTCTTTAGTGATTGTTGCCCACTTTTCGGGTTTCGGTCGGATGGGCGGTCGTATCGATTGCCGGGGGATGGGTCGTGCGGATCATGCCGGTGGCGCGGCCAGATCGAGCCGGTCGATAATGGCCGCGATGTAGGCATCCACCGGCTTGTCGTTCGGACGGAAGGGCTGCGCCGCCTCGCCCCCTTCGCTGAAAGCCACCAGCTGGCCGTCGCCGGCGCCGAGATCGTCCCAGGCGACCAGCGGCTCGGCGGGGCCGTCGCCGCGGCCCAGGTCGGCGGCGGCGAGGGGAACGACGAGCTTCAGCACGCCGCCACGCATCGTGGGATGCGGCTCGACGAGCGTCACGGTGCCGATGGTTTTGCCGAGTCTCATGGGTGGGCATGCCCTTGGCAGCTGCACGGGGTGGGGGCCGGACTGGCGAGTTCGCGGGGAGCGACGCCAAGGTCGCGGCTGGCAAAGTCGCCGCAGACGCGATCGAGGCCGGCCGCGGGGAACGTTTTGGGATCGACCACGATGAGGTTGGCGGCGCACTCGGCGGCACCGGCCAGGAGGCCCGCCGCATCGCGGGCGGTCACGGCACGGACGCCGGCCGAGCGATTGGCCAGGGCGACGGCGACGGCCGGGCGACCGCAGAGGAGCACACCCCGGGCGCCGTCGCGGGAGGCGTGGGCCGCCAAGGCGGCCACGACGTCGGCCAGGCCGGTGGCCGGCAGCTGCTGCGCGCCGGGCACGCCGCGGGCGATCGCGGCGCAGCGGAGATTTGCGTCGCCCGCGCACTCGGCATGGGCGACGAGAAAGGGGCGGGCCGGGGAGGCCGGCGGCGCGGACGCGGCCCCGCGTATGAGTTCGAATCCGGCGTCGCGGGCAAACTCCCGGGCGGAGGGCGTGACGACGGCCTTGGCCGCGATGACCACCCGCTTCGTACCGGCCGGGAGCCTTGCGACGGTCGCGAGCGTGATCACCGTGTCGGGGATCGTCGCCTGCGCTCCCTGGGGCGGCTGGCCGACGGCCGAGGCGACCGACGCCGGGGCGGCTGCCAGCGGCCGCGGCGAGTCGGCCAGAAGCCGGCCGATCACTTCGGCCACGAGGCGGCGGATGGTTTCGGGGTTGTGGGTGGTCATGAAACGTCATCGAGGAAGGCGATCGTGCTCCACCGGGCGGGCGTCGCCTCGGTGCGGAGCACGTCGCGGAGGAGGCGGCCGTCGCTGGTGATCATCACGAGGTCGCCGGGGCCGGCGCCCACCGTGTCGATCGCCACCTGGGGGTCGCCATCGGGCGAGGCCCGGTCGGCCATCAACGGCTGCACGACGTGCAGCGTGGAGCCGGCGAGCGACCGGTGTTTCACCGTGGCCGTGGCCGTGCCGATGATGCGGGCGAGTTGCATGGGGTTGAAGGAATCGGAGGTCGGGCGACGGGCCGCAGGGCCCGTCCATCACAGGATGCGGAGGTCGTCCACGAGCGTGCAGCGGCGCTGCCTCGTGAACGTGAGCGGGGTGGTCACGCCCTCGCCGGTGGGCGTGGCGATCGAGAAGGAGAGGTAGCCCTCGCCGCCGAGGCCGAGGCCGGCGACGCAGGGGCCGTTCTTCACGAACAGCGTCGTGTCGAGCAGCC
>CAZONY010000510.1:0-1775 GCA_964581215.1 uncultured Chitinophagaceae bacterium
TTGAGCGGGCTGCTCGGGGCATACCCGAGTATCCCGAAATGGTTCTCGTTCACCTGCGCGGACGAGATGCGTTTGCGGGCCGGCGCCTCCATTGAGGTGGCCGTGGCCGCGATCGCCGACACGCCCGGGTTGGTGGCCGTCGGCGTCAACTGCGTCGATCCCGCGCTGGTCGCAGGGCTGGCGCGGAGGATTCGTTCGATCACCGACATCCCTGTCATCGCCTATCCCAACCGCGGGGGAGCATGGGACGCTGCAACGGGTCGGTGGCTTGGCGCTCGCCCCGGGTCGTTCGCCGCTTGGCTGCCTGAATGGCGTGAGGCCGGTGTGGCGATCGTGGGCGGGTGCTGCGGCACCGACGCCTCCGACATCGCGACGCTCCGCGATGCACTGGCCGATGATCGCTCGAGCCGGCCCGGAAGCTGTCAGATCGCCCCGCGAGCCGTCCAGCCGTAAGACACATAGCGGTTTTCAACCGTGCCGTCGCGGTGGAGATCGACGATCGCGTAGCCGAAGTCCATCCCGTTCCGCGGCCCCTTCCACCAGCCAGCCGAGACGGCGCCGTTGCAGAGGTACGTCACGCCGCCGAATTCGACCCTTTCCACGACGTGCAGGTGGCCGCTCAGGCAGGCCTTCACATTCCGGTGCTTGGCGAAAAGCTCTTGAAACCGTGGGTGGTCGATGTGCACGAGTCCACCCGACAGCGCAAACGACGGCTTGCCGTCCTTGCCCGGAGCGCCGGCCGAGGCCGAAGCGAGCGGATTCACCGCGAGGATCGGGATGTGCGACACAAGCAGGACCGGCGTGGTCGCCGGGACCGCCGCGAGATCCTGCTCGAGCCAGTGCCACTGGGCGTCGTCGAGCTTACCGATGTAGCTCTCCGCAAGGGGAAACACGCTGTCGAGCAGCACGATGTGCCAGCCGCCCCTGTCGAAGCTCTCGTAGGGCACGCTGCGGCCAAACTGCTCGCAGGCCCACGCCTTGCCGTAGAGCGGCTCGTCACCCGTGGTCTTCGCTTTCGACTTCGTCCAACCCCATACGTCGTGGTTGCCGACCACGCTTCGCATCTCGACGGAGCAGGCGTCGGCCTTGACCTTCTTCCAAAGATCCCACTGCGTCTGCGTGCGGTCGCGACCCGCTTCCATGCAATCCATGATCGTGTCGCCGCCCGTCACGATCATATCGACGGCGGCCTCGCCCCGTTCAGGCAGCGACTGCACGTGGGCGAAGCACGAAGCGAGCCCCCGCGCGCTTTCGAGTTCGGGCTGCACATGGATGTCGGTAAGGTGGGCGAGCCGAAACGGACGGACGGCGGCCTGGGCTTCGGCGGCAGCGGCGGCGCGGCAGAGCGGCGGGGCGGCGACGAGGCCGGCAAGGCCGGCCTGCACGAACGAGCGACGCGTGAGCATCGGAACAGCCTCCTTTGGAACGTCTTCAAGTCTACCGCCACCCCAAGCATTCCGGCATCCCTTTACGCTCGCTTACACGCGGTGGTAGTATCCCCCGGACGAGGGTATGAGGAGGTCTCCCATGACCGTGCATCGGTGTCTGATCGTGTATCGCTGTCTGCTGGCATTCGCCGGTGCGCTCTTCGTCGGCCTCCTGGAAGGCGGATCGGCTTCCGCTGCGACCGAGGGCGATCCCCCCGCCGCCGTGGCCACGCACGCGCAGGAACGGCTGATCAAGGTCGTCGGGGGACCCGGTGAGAGACTGACCACCTTCGCCGTCGATGGCAGCGGACGCGTCCTGGCGGGTGTGGTGGCGGATTCGCCGACGAT
>CAZONY010000511.1:0-656 GCA_964581215.1 uncultured Chitinophagaceae bacterium
TGCGGGCATTCGTCCGCTCGTGTCTGCCGCGGCGGCAGGACGCCGACGAGGTGATGCAGGAGGTGAGCCTCGTCGCCTGGCGGAAGTTTGCCGATCTGGCCGACCGCGGCCGGTTCGGTGCCTGGGCCTGCCTGATCGCCCGCTACGAGATCCTCAAATACCGCCGGGCCCACGCCCGCGACCGGCTCGTGCTCGACGAGCCGACCATCGCGGCCCTCGCCGAGGAGGCGGTCGCCGAGATGCCACTCCACGACAGGCGGCTGGCCGCCCTCGACGCCTGCTTCGACAAGCTGCCCGAAGAGCGGCGGCAGGTGGTCATCGCCGCCTACATGCCCGGCACGTCGCAGAAGGATCTCGCCAAGCAACTCAAGCGAAGCGAGGCGGCGTTCTATCAGCTCCTGTCCCGGATTCGCCAGGAACTCTGGCGATGTGTGGAACTCACGCTTGCGAAGGAGGCCCACGGCTCATGACGCAGGCCGACCTCGACCTTCTTGGCGACTTTGTCAGCGACCGCATCACTGCGGACAACTTTCCACGTCTACAGGCCCTCCTGCAGGCGAGTGCACCGGCCCGCCGCGCGCTCCGCGGCCTGTCGCTCGTCGAGGAGACGCTGCGCGAGATCGCCGTGGAGCGATATTTCAAAGTGCAGCCTGCCG
>CAZONY010000511.1:666-1774 GCA_964581215.1 uncultured Chitinophagaceae bacterium
CGAAGCCGAGTGAACTGGCCAGCGGCGCGGGCTGGATGACGTCGCCGTTCACGCGCGGCCTCCTCAAGTACGTCGTGGCGCCAGTGGCGATCGTCGCCGTGGCGGCCCTTGTGCTCTTTCTCGACGAGCAGCAGCGGCAGGCAACCCTGCGGCCGGCGTTACCTGTCGGAGCGATCGCTCAGATTATGGCGTTGAGCGATGTGGCCTGGCAGCCAGACGCGGCGATCCATCATGAAGCAGACGGCCTGCAAAAAGGTGACTCGCTCAGCCTCGCCCGCGGCCTTGTCGAAGTCATGTTTGCCTGCGGCGCGACGGTCATCCTCGAAGGCCCGGCGACGTTCGCCATCACCGACAGCGGCGCTGCAACGCTTTCCCGCGGCCGGCTCGTTGCAACGCTCGAAAACCCTATCGGTCCGTTTTCGATACAGACTCCTTCCGCCGTGGTCATCGACCGCGGCACGCAGTTTGGCGTCGAGGTGGATGCCGCGGGGAAAACCGAGGTGCGGGTCTTTGCAGGCCTTGTGGAGCTGGCCTCGCTCGCCACGCTCGGCACTGCTGCTCCGATCCAGTTGCTGGCGGGCAACGCCGGCGAGGTCGCCCCGGCAGGAGCAATTTCGAAGATCGATGCTCCCGCACCAAAGAAGTTTGCGATGACGGTGCCGCGACTGGCGCCGAGGCCGCGACGCCCCCTCCCCGTCCGCTGGGACGCTGCCGCAGCCAAGACGCTCTACCGCGATTCGTTCGCCAGCGACGGCCCGCTGGCGGGCTCGCTGCCCGCGTCGCGGGGCGAAGGCCAGGCGGCCTGGATCGCACTAAACGAGGGCTGGCAGTGCGACGCCGCCTCGAAATCGCTCAAGGTTTCATCCACCGGCGCGGCGTTTCTCCCATTCATGCCTGAGCCCGGCCATCTCTATCGGCTGTCGGTAACGATGCACGTCGTCGAGGGGGGCATCGGCTGGGGAGCGATCGGGTTTTGCACATCGGCCAACACACGGCTGGCCACGCTCGACCATGCCTGGATGCTGCAGCGGCATGAGACGAAGGCCCAGCCGAACGCTGCGTACGCCGGCCCACAGACGGCGGGCGAACTCCGTGGCGGCGACCGGCT
>CAZONY010000512.1:0-1309 GCA_964581215.1 uncultured Chitinophagaceae bacterium
AGGCTGGTGGTGCCCCCCGGTGCGGCTGCCTCCGGCGGCAAGCCGGCGGCCGCGGCCTCGGCGGCATAGCGTTCGGCCGCCCGGTCGGCCGCGGGATCGTCGGCCGATCGTCGGATCGGCCCCGGCGAGACGAGCAGCACGTGGGCGCCGCGCGGGGCGAGTTCGAGCCGCACCGACTCGACGTACGCGGCCAGCGCCGACTTGGCCACGCTGTACGGTCCCATGAAGGGCATCACGACCTTGCCGGCGAGGCTCCCGATGTAGACGAGATGGCCGCGGGCGCCGGCGACGTCGTCGGCGACCGCCCGGGTGATCTCCACGGCCGAGAGCAGGTTGGCATCCAGATAGTCCTGAAGCGTGGCCACGGGAGTGTCGAGGATCGCCGCCCGCCCGGAACGGCCGACGCAGAAGAAGAGGCCGTCGATGCCGCCGAGGAGGCGGAGGGCCTCGCCGGCCACGCGCTCCCCCTCCCCTGCCCGTCCGAGATCGGCGGCGATCCCATGGACCGCGGCCATCTGTTCCCCGGCGCGCGCGCAGGTTTCGAGAGCCCGCCTCACTCCCTCGGCCGAACGGCCTACGAGCAGCGTCTTCGCCCCCGCCCGGGCGAGATGCCGCGCGAGGACGAGGCCGAAGCCGGCGGTGCCGCCGGCCACGATCACGCGACGATTGTTCCAGATCGAATCGGCCATTTTCTCGCTCACGCCACTTCGTGCCCCAGAGGATACACTGCTGATCCCGCCGGCATGCAGCCGCCTCCCTTTCATTGCTTCCCCCGCCACCCCGCGCAGGACGCGCTCGATGACGAGCCCCGCCAGCATCCCCAGCCGTGCCCCGACGGCCGCTCCCACCGTCGTCCGCACGAAGATCGTCGCCACGATCGGGCCGGCCAGCCGCGCGGAGGCCGCCATCCATGGGCTGGTGGAGGCCGGAGTGGACGTGTTCCGCCTGAACATGGCGCATGGCTCCATCGACGAGCATCAGGAGACGCTCGACCGCGTGCGACGGGTTTCCGACGCGCTGGCGCGGCCCGTGGGCGTGCTCGTCGATCTCGCGGGTCCCAAGATCAGGCTGGGCGAATTGCCCGCGGGGGCCGTGGAATGCGTCGAGGGCGCCACGATCTGGTTCGTCCGTGGAACGGAGAGCGATCGGCCTGATCGGTTCGTGACGACCTATGCGCCGCTCATCGACGAGCTGGCCGTGGGCGATGCCGTGATGCTCGCCGACGGCACCGTGAGCCTGGTGGTCGAGGAACGGCGGGGCGACCGGGCCCGGTGCCCAGCGGGCCGATGAACCAAGCGGGCCAGTGGGG
>CAZONY010000512.1:1319-1767 GCA_964581215.1 uncultured Chitinophagaceae bacterium
GCCGACGGCGCGATCAGCCTCGTGGTGGAGGAGAAGTCGCCCGAGGCCGCCCGGTGTCGCGTCGTCCAGGGGGGCATCGTGCGCAGCCGCCAGGGAGTGAATCTGCCCGGGGTGAAGCTCTCGGTGGCGGCGATGAGCCAGGCCGACTGGCGGCATGCCGAGTGGGCCGCGGCCGCCGGCGCCGACTTCGTGAGCCTGTCGTTCGTGCGCAGCCCGGTCGAGGTGAAGCTGCTCAAGGAGCTGCTGCGCACCCGCGGCTCGCAGGCCCGCGTCGTCGCCAAGATCGAGAAGCGGGAGGCGATCGAGAATCTCGACGCGATCGTCGAGGCGGCCGACGCCGTGATGGTGGCCCGCGGCGACCTCGGCGTGGAAACCGACGTGGCCAGCATGCCGATGGTGCAGAAGCGGATCATCCGCGCCTGCCAGCGGTATCAGAAGCCGGTGATCG
>CAZONY010000513.1:0-1765 GCA_964581215.1 uncultured Chitinophagaceae bacterium
CATTACCCGCTGTTTGCCCGCGTCATCGGGGCCGAGTCGAAGGACTTCGCCGCCGCGAACCAGGATCGCACGAAGGATGTCGTGATCCCGTTCATGCTCGCCGAGGGAGGTACGGCCGCCGCCGTTGCCTGGGCGCCCCCTCCCGGCGTGCCCGCGAGCCTCGCGATGGCGGGTGTGGCGATCGTCATCGCGCTGTGGCTCTCGACGGCCTGCATCCAGATGCCGCTGCACGCCCGTCTTCTGCGGGAGGGGCACACGTCCGAGACGGTCGCGGCGCTCGTGACGTCGAACTGGCTGAGGACGCTGCTCTGGTCGCTGCGGGGAGCGCTCGCGACCTGGATGCTCTGGGCGGCCGCGTAGCACCGATCGGTGGGCCGGAGCCGCAAGCAGATCGGGTCACGGCTTCGTGGTGAGAGCCATGAGGTAGGCGAACAGATTCGACACCTCCTGGGGCTGCATCGACTCGAGCAGTCCTTCAGGCATGACCGACATCGTCGTGAAGTCGGCCTGGGTGACGTCCTTCGCGGCGATACGGATGTCGGCCGTGTTCGGCTGGCGGAGCACGATGGCATCGGCATCCCGCGAGACGAGCAGGCCCTGTACGATCCGGCCGTCTTTCGTGACGACGCGGTAGTTGCGATAGCCCCCCTCCATCGCCGCATTTGGCGTGAGCACATTTCGCAGGATCGCCTCCACGCCCGTCGCGCCGACGCCGTCGAGCACGGGCCCGATCTTTCCGCCCTGGCCGCCCTGCTGATGGCAGGTGAGGCAGCGGGCCGCGAACAGAGCCTTGCCCTGGTGTGGATCGCCACCGGCCTCGGCAAGTTGTCGAAAGCGGGCAAACGTTTCGGCGCGAGCGGCGAGTTCGGCGGCCGTCACGAGTTTCGGGGCATCGAGTGCGGGTTCCACGCGGGCGTCGCCCGCGAGCGTGCCCCAGGCCGCGCCGCCGTGGAAGGAGACGAGGCTCGCGGGCCGGGCGTCGTCACCGGAGAAGCTGCGGTCGAAGTCGGCGCGGATCTCGTCGGCCGAGCGGGCCCGGTTCCACACGCGAAACTCGGCGATGCGGCCCTGGGTGCCACCGGGGACCGTGCTGAACCCGACCCGCAGGCCGGGGTAAGGGATCGTCTCCCGGGCCGTGCTCGCGGCGTCGAGTTCGCCGTCGATATAGATCCGGAACGTCCCTTCGGCGTCCCGGGTGACGGCGTAGTGATTCCAGCTGCCGGGCGTCGTCTTCGATGTGGCGATCACGATGTCGTTGTGCTGCTTCGTCCACACGCGGAACGTGCCGGCGAAGAAATTCATGTCGAGAAGATCCGCGGCGGCCAGCAGGCTGTCTTTGTTGTCGATCTGGCCGTCGAGGTTCACCCACGCCTCGACGGAGAACGGCCCGTCGAGCGCGATGGACGGGCCCGCGCCGGCGTCGTTGCCGGTGAGGCGAAGCACGCTGAGGGCGCCGGCCGTGAGGTCGCCCCAGATCTTTTCGAGCACCGGATCCTTGCCGAGCACGGTCCGCATGTCGGCCAAGGAAGCCAGCGGCAGGCCGGCCGCGTCGATGTCGTCGTCGCCAAGCGCCTTCACGATCGCGGCCGCACCCTCGCGATGCCGGGCGAGGGTGGCCGCCACGGCCTGCCGCTCGTGGGCGGCGAGGTCGTCCCACATCCCGACCAAGGCCGCGCACGAAGCCGGGTCGCGGGATTCACCCCACGCGGCGAGCAGATCGGCCCGCAAGGCGGCATCGTGCTCCGTCGCAGCCATGAGCTTCCGG
>CAZONY010000514.1:0-1763 GCA_964581215.1 uncultured Chitinophagaceae bacterium
AACTGACATGACACATGCAAACCACTCCGACCATTCGATCCGTGCCTGTCGGTGACGCATGAACCATCCACTCCAGGGCCACGTCGCCCTCATCAGCGGCGGACTCGGCGACATCGGCAGGGCCGTCGCGCATGAGCTGGCCGGCCGGGGCGCCGACATTTCGCTCGGCGACGTGGCGCCGCCCGCCGCGGCCGAGGCCGCCGTCGCCGCGATCGCGGGGCTCGGGGTTCGCGCCGCCTACCGGCAGGTGGACGTGGCCGATGCAGCCGCCGTGCAGGCCTGGGTGGACGACGTCGAGCGGTCGCTCGGGCCCCCGTCGATCGTGATCGCCAACGCGGCCCAGGTGACGCAGGCCGACTTCCGCTCGCTCACCGCCGAGCAGTGGGCCCGCGAGCTGCGGGTGAACCTCGACGGTGCGTTTCACCTCGCCCACGCCGCCGGCCTGCGGATGATCGCCACCGGCACCCGCGGCCGGATCGTGTTCCTCGGGTCGTGGGCGGCCGACCGGCCCCACCGCACGATCCCCGCCTACTGCGTGGCGAAGGCCGGCATGCGGATGCTCTCGAAGTGCATGGCGCTGGAGTTCGCGGCCCACGGCATCCTCGTCAACGAGGTGGCGCCGGGGATCGTGGACGCCGGCCTGAGCGGCCGCATCATGCGGGAAGACCCCGCCCTCCGCGAAAAATTGCTCGGCCTCACGCCGGCCGGCAGCCTCGTGACCGCGGCCGACGTGGCCCGCGGCGTCGCGCTCCTCTGCGATCCGGCCACCACCCAGGCGATCGGCTCGACGCTCCTCCTCGACGGCGGCATGTCGCTCCTGCCGCCGGGCGGCTGACCGCCGTCGTCTCGGCACAACGCACCCTCGGCATCGCGGGCCTGGAAATCACCGGCATGGACACGCTCAACCTCGTCATCTTCGTGCTCTACCTCGCCGGCACGGTCGTGCTCGGCCTCTGGGTGGGGCGACGGGCCGCAGGCCATGCCCGCGACTACTTCCTCGCCGGCGAGGGGCTGCCCTGGTACGCGATCGGCGGCTCGATCATCGCCGCCAACATCAGCACCGAGCACTTCATCGGCACGGTGGGGATCGCCTACGCCGTGGGCTTCGTGGTCGCCCAGTGGGAATGGGGCAACGTGATCACGTTCAGCGCGCTCATTTGGATCTTCCTGCCCTACTACATCCGCGGCGGCCTCTACACGATGCCCGAGTTCCTGGAGCGGCGCTACAACGCCCATTGCCGCTACCTGTTCGCCGTCTGCTGCCTCGTGCTCTGGATCGTGGCCCAGATGGCGGTGGTGATGCTGGCCGGCGCGAAGGCGATGCGGGGCATGTTCGACGTGGACGAGACGCTCACGATCCTCGCCCTCGCGGCGCTCGCCGGCAGCTACACGATCTACGGCGGCCTGCGGGCGGTGGCCTGGACCGACTTCGTGCAGTTCGTGGTGATGATGGTGGGCGGCTGCGTGGTGGCCTGGGTCGGCCTCGACAAGGTCGGCGGCCTGTGGTCCCTCATGGAGCAGGTGCCGGAGAAGTTCAAGATCGTCTACCCGATCACCGACAAGGAGTATCCCTGGTTCGGCGTCTGGACGCTCTTCCTCTCGATCGGCATCTGGTACAACTGCACGAACCAGTTCATCGTGCAGCGGTGCCTCGGCGCCCGCAGCGAGTGGGACGCCCGCATGGGCGTCGTGTTCGCCGGCTTCATCAAGGTGCTCCTGCCGCTGCTGATCGTGATCCCGGGCATCGTGGCCGCGGTCCTCTA
>CAZONY010000515.1:0-1762 GCA_964581215.1 uncultured Chitinophagaceae bacterium
TAGAGAAACTCGGTGCGGTAGAGGCCGATGCCGTCGCAGCCACGGCTGAGGCAGTGCTCGGCTTCGCTCGGAAACTCGATGTTGCCCATGATCTGAATGGAGACGCCGTCGGTGGTGACAGCCGGCAGATCGCGGAGCTGTCCCAGTTTTTCCTGCGTCGACCGGGCCGCCTCCAGTTCGAGACGGTAGCGGGCGATCGTCTCCTCGTCGGGCTGAAGGATGACGAGCCCCTGGTTGCCGTCGAGGATCACCGGCTCGCCGCCCGAGACGTCGGCCACGAACGGCCCCACGCCCACGACGGCCGGAATCTCCAGCCCCTCGGCCACGATCGCGGTGTGGCTGCCCGGCCCGCCCAGTTCCGTGGCGAAGCCCTGCACGAACCGGCGGTCGAGATTAGCCGTCTCGCTCGGGGTGAGGTTGTGGGCCAGCACGATCACCGGCTGCGAGATCGCGGCCAGCGTCTCGCGGCGCTGCCCGAGCAGGTGCCGCAGCAGGCTCTTTTCGATGTCATAGATGTCGTGGGCCCGCTGCGACAGGTGATTGTCGAGGCTCTGAAACACCTTCGCATAGCGGCGGAGCGTCCGGGAAACCGCGTACTCCGGCCACCAGTTGCGGTCGCGGACCGCGGCCGTCAGCTCCGCCTGCAGTTTCGGGTCGTGCAGCATCGCCAGGTGGGCGTCGAAGATCGCCGCATACTGCCCCCCCAGCTCCGTCGCGATGGCATCCCGATCCCGCTCGATCTGCCGGGATGTCTCGGCCACCGCCGTGGCCAGCCGCTCCAGTTCCGTATCGACGGCGCTGCGGGCCACGAAGCGGCGCGGGATGCGGAAGCCCTCGCTGTCGAGCACGAGTGCTTCGCCGATCGTCACGCCGGGGCTGACGGCGATGCCCTGAAGTTTGAGCATGGGGGCGCCGACGGTGCGCCGGCGGCGTCGTCACACCTGGAGAGATCGTCCGGCGAATCATCGCGGCGATCGGTATCTCCGGCGGGCGCGCCAGGCGGTTCGTTGCGGCTCCTGTGTCGGGGGTGTATGTCGGGGAAAACGGTCAGGAATCGGTCTGGTGTTCGTGTTCGTTGAAGTTGCGTTCGAAGAGGCGGCCGATGGCCGCCACCGCCTCGTCGGCATCGGGCCCGGTGGCCTCCACGACCAGCCGCGTGCCGGCCTCGGCGGCGAGCGTGAGCAGGTCGAGGATGCTCTTTCCGTCGGCCCGCTGGGCCGCGGCAACGACCTCGATGCGGGATTGCCAGCGCCTCGCCTCCTTGGCGAGGAGATCGGCGGGGCGGGCGTGCAGCCCCTGGGGGATGCCCACCACCACTTCCCGGGAAACGGTCTGCTGGCGGATCGTCATGGGATCGGTCTCACTGCCGGCGGTGCGGATCGCGCTCACGACATGACCCCGTGGCTGTCGGCCTCTTCCAGCAGGTGACGGATGTCGGCGGGGGTCTTCGCCGCCTTGAGCAGCCTGCAGAAGGCGTCGTCGCGGAGCTGCCGGGAGATGTTCTCCAGCGCCCGCAGGTGATCGCCCGGCCGGTCGGGAGGAGAGACGAGCAGGAAGAAGAGGTGCACGGGCTCGCCATCGAGGCTGTCGAAATTGATGCCTTCGGGGCTCACCGCCACCGTGCCCACGAGCCGATCGACGCTCGGATGCTTGGTATGCGGCACGGCCACGCCCCGGCCGATGCCGGTGCTGCCGAGTTCCTCGCGTTTCATGATCGCCTTGACGATGCTCTCCAGGTCGCCGGAGGCGATCCGCCCCGCGT
>CAZONY010000516.1:0-1756 GCA_964581215.1 uncultured Chitinophagaceae bacterium
TCCGCCCGGGCCGGTCCGCCCTGCCCACAGCGGCAGTCGCCCCGTAGGATAGCGCGTCATGCCCCCCCATCGACTCACCGTGGTCATCGCTGAGGATTCGGCCCTGTACCGCCAGATGCTGCTGAATATTTTGCAGCGAATTCCCGGCGTGGAGGTGGTCGGTACCGCCGTGGACGGCGTAGAGGCGGTGGAAAAGGTGCTGGAATTCAGGCCCGACGTGCTGACGCTCGACGTGCAGATGCCCAGGCTCGACGGCCTCGGTGTACTGCGGCACCTGCGGGCCCGCGGGAGCGGCACCCGGGTGATCATGGTCAGCAGTCTCACGGCCGAGGGGGCCCCGACCACCGTCGAGGCCCTGATGGAGGGGGCGTTCGACGTGGTGGAAAAGCCGGTCGGCCTGGATCCACATCTGGCCCGTGGCAGCATCCACGAGGCGCTCCTGGAAAAACTGTCGGCTTTGGTCGACGCCCGGCACGCGGCGCCGGTATTCGGGGGAGCGCCTGCGGCTCGGGCCTCCGCACGGATCGGCAGGCAGGCGATCGCCGCGGTGGCCATCGGCACGTCCACGGGAGGTCCACAGGCCCTGCGAGACGTCATTCCGCTTCTTCCCGGCGATCTGCCGGTGCCGCTGTTCGTCGTCCAGCACATGCCCGCCGGGTTCACCGCATCGCTGGCTGCCCGGCTCAACGAAATCGCACCGGCGCGGGTCGTCGAGGCATCGCACGGGATGGTGACGGAGGCGGGATGCGTGCACGTGGCCGCAGGCGGCCAGCATCTCACGGTCGAGCACCGCGGCAACGGAAATTTCTGCAGGCTCGACGCGGGGCCGATGCGGCTCGGATGTCGCCCGTCATTCGACGCGCTGCTTGAATCGCTGGTACCGGTTTACGGCGGCAAACTGCTCGCGGTCGTACTGACCGGCATGGGTCAGGACGGGCTTGCAGGGTGTCGTGCCGTGAAGGCGGCCGGTGGCCGTGTCATCGCCCAGGCAGCAGCCGGCTGTGCCGTTTATGGCATGCCGAAGGCGGTCGTGGAGGCGGGGCTCGCCGATGCCGTCGTGCCGCTCGAAGGCATCGCGGCGATCATCACGGCGAGCGTTCATGGCGGCGCCGCCTGCTGAGCGGAAGCCTGGCTATTTCCCGAACGGGTCTTCGGAGGGGGCAGGTTCGTTCGGAACCGCGGGCTTCGCTTCCGGCGGCCTTACGGGCTGGGGCTCTTCCGCCGGGGGCGGTGATGGCCTCTCGGACCGCTTCCTCGCGCCGGCCGGGTCGAGGGCATCGAGCGTCGCGAGCAGGACGGTGCCGACGGGCTCGGCGTCGAGCGACTCGCCAGCCTCCTTGAGCGCTTCGGCGAGCCGTTCCGCCGCCGCAGAATCCTTGTCGAGAAGCGACACCAGCCCGCCTTTCTTGGAGGCCGGGACGATGGCATCCCCGAGCGTGTAGAGACGCCAGGCCGCCCGCCGACACACCGCCTCACCCAGGCCCTCGGCGGCAGGGGCAGCCGGGGGCATCGCAGCGACCCGCTGGCCACCGGGCAGCCCGCCTCCTTGCCCTGTCGCCCCCTGCAAGGCGGCCTCTTCCATCCGTCGCCGGGCATCGATGCGATCCGCTTCGAGCGCCGCGATCGCGAGTTTCTCAATCGCCGTCACCACGGCCATCGCGTCTACGCCCGAATCGGGACCGGCCATCCTGCCCACCGCGGCGGCGGCCCGCACCCGGACGTCGATCGGCCAGGACCCGTCGTCGATGAGCGCGAT
>CAZONY010000517.1:0-1753 GCA_964581215.1 uncultured Chitinophagaceae bacterium
ACCGGCTGGAGCGTGATCGTGCCCGTGCCACCGCTCGAGTTGAGGTCGACATTCACCTCCACGTCATCGGCCGTAAGTTTGACGTTGCCGGAACCGATGGCAATGTCGCCGCCTTCGTAGATGATGCGGCCGGTGACAGGATCGCGGTCATAGATCGGGATCGTCTTGGCCGCATCTTGCCAGAGCAGCCGGCCCTGCTCATCAACCGCCTGCCGCGGCGCGCCGAGTTCGAGGGCACCGCCGAACGTGGTGATCGAGACGTCGCCGTTGACGGTCGTGATGCCAGAGACAGACTGGTCCCTGCCGATCCGCAGGCCATCCTTCTCGAGCACGTGCACACCGCCGCTCGTCGTGACCTGGGCGACCAGTTTCTCGACGTCGCTCTTGATCGGCCTGAGCGGGTCGCCCACGCCGGCGCCGGCCACGGCCACGAGCGTGCCGCCGATCGCGCGGATGTGGGCCCTGTTCATCGGGGTCACCCCATCGGCCGTCATGCCGCTGCCGATGCCGTTCGGCGAGTTGACGATGCGGCCGAAGCCGTTGGGCTTGATGGTCACCCGCGGAGGCTGGCCGTAGCCGTCGCCGGGATAGGTGACGGTCAGTCCGATGATCTCACCGTTGGAGCCGACCACGGGCACGGCGGTCGCCAAGCCCTCGATCTCCACCAGGGGCGGCAGTTCTTGGGTGTAACCGCTGCCGCCTGAGACCCTCGTGAAGCCGGTCACGCGTCCATCGGCATCGAGCCGGGCCGTGAAATCGGCGCCGGTGCCGACACTCACTCCCGGATAGGTCGTCGGGCTGACGATGTCGTCGAGGCCCCCCATGCTGCGGTACCGGAAGTCGCCACCGATCCAGTCGCCCGTGCGGGCGCCCTGCGGCTGCCCCGGCCGCTTGTCCTCCGGGAAGAAGACCTCGCCGGAGGTGCTCACCATGCCGGTGTCGGCGAAGAGCAGCACCCGGCCGCGGCCATCGCCGAGGCCGGCATTGTTCGGCGTGGACGACGTGATCATGGCGTCCACCTGGATGCTCGCCGGCGGCGGGATCACGACGATGGGCGCCGGCGACGTGTAGTAGCCGGTGCCGGCCGAGAGCTGCGTGAATCCGGACAAACCGCCGCCGTTGCCGGCGAGCGTGGCCGAGAAGCGGGCGCCCGTGCCGGGCGTGACGCCGTCGGCCCCGACCGTGATCGAGGGCGTGAAGAAATACTTGCTCCCCGCCGTCCCGATCGTGAGGCCGGTAACTCCCCCGGCCGACACGACCGCCGTGGCCGTGGCGCGGTTCGCCACGACGTTGAGGTCGCTGCCCTCGCCGGTGCTCGTGCCGTCGCCGGTGACACGGATCCTGACGTCACCGCTGTTGACGGCGTGGAGCGGATACTTGACCTGGAAGCCGTGGTCGGTCTCGATGTCGATCGTGTCGGCGATGACCCGGGCGTTTTGCACCATCCGGCTGGTGTTGACGGTGAACGTCTGAAACAGGTTGAGCCGATCGGCGAGCGTCAGCACGCCCTCGGGCATGTTCACCGTCACCGAGTCGATCTCGCTCTGGTCGAGGCCGTCCGGCCGGCGGGCATCACCCCAGCCCACGAAACGCACCGTCCTGTTATCGACCGTGTACGTGTAGAACGTGCTGAAGCTCTCGCCCGGCGTCGGATCGGAGAGCGTGGCGGCGGAATGCGTGGACGAAATGACGAGTTTGTCGCCCAGGCTCCTCGGGGCCACGAGCACTGCGGACGGATTCGTGTAGCCCGAGC
>CAZONY010000518.1:0-1171 GCA_964581215.1 uncultured Chitinophagaceae bacterium
CGGTGGAAAATACCGGTCCCGGCCCGCTCGTCTCCCTCCGCTACTTCGGCCCCGATGTTCATCCGGACCTCCCCAAGCACGGAAAGCAAGGCAGGAGTGCCTGATGCAACTGCCGATCGGAATCAGCTCTCGGAGCGGTGAATCCTCGCGGATGCATTCCCGAGGGGTCGCCCGTGCCATCGAGGCGGCCTTGATGGCAAGCGGAGGCATGATGCCGAGAGCGCGGCCATCAGGAAGTGAGCGGAGGGCAGGATGCCCGCAGCGAACGTCCGCAGAGATGGCACGGGCGATCCCGAGCCGCGTTACGGACTGAGATTTTCTTTGCCCGACATTCACACCAGCCGAGGAACACGCCATGCCACAGCACGCCGCCCCCAAGCTCCACAACGCCATGTGGCCCGGCCTCGTCGGCAAGGGCACCGACCCCGGTCAGGAGCCGCCGATCTCGCTCGAGCGGATGCTGGAGCTCACCGCGGCGGCGAACGTCAACGGCCAGAAGTTCGACGGGATCGACTACTTTCTCTTTTTCCCGCACACCGACCCCGACGCGTCGGAGAGTGACATCCGGCGGATTGCCGATCAGATCGCGGCCCTCGGGTTTACGGTCGGGTCGCTGGTGGCCCCGATCTGGCCGGGCACGGTGGGTGATTCGGCGATGGGCACGCCCGTGCAGCGGGCCAAGTTCATCACGGCGGTGAAGAAGGCCTGCCGAATCGCCCGCATCTTCAACGAGCATGGCGTGCGGCGGTATGGCGTGATCCGTATCGACTCGGCTGAGTTCGGCGTCAACACGTGGCGGGAGAACGCGGCGGCCAACACGAAGACGATCGCGGCGACGTTCCGCGAGGCGGCGATCGTGGCGGCGGCACATGGCGAGCGGCTAGCGGCGGAGGGGGAGATCTGCTGGGCGGGCATGCACTCCTGGAAGGACGTGCTCGATCTTCTCGAGGCGGTCGATATGCCCGGGTCGCTCGGCTTCCAGTGCGACCTCGCCCACACCTACCTCTACCTCCTCGGCTACAACGCTCCCGAGCACGCCCTCGTGAAGCCGGGCTACACCGACGCCGAGTTCTGGCCGGCCTACAAGCAGATGGCAGACAAGCTCCGGCCCTGGACGATCGACTTCCACGTCGCCCAAAACGACGCCGAGGTGCACGGCGCGGGCGCCCAC
>CAZONY010000518.1:1181-1529 GCA_964581215.1 uncultured Chitinophagaceae bacterium
GGCTACTGGCTCGAGGGCGCGGCAGAACGCGGCATCAAGCACATCTGCTGGGACGGCTGCATGTTCCCCAACGCCACCCTCGAGAACCCCAAGACCTGGAACACCATCCTCAAAACCATGATCGACGTCCGCGACGCCCACGGCTGGGCGTGACCCGTGTTCCCAGAAGACGGCGTCATCGACGGACAGAACAACGAAACGCAAGGTGAGTGAATCGGCAAACGCTCGACGAGCCTTGGGCGTATCCTCGCCCGGTGAGGAGACTTTTGCCGTTCCGTCGCCGGACCAGATCGAACGATTCATCACTACCCGTTGACCCGAAGGAATTCATGACATGGCAAAGCAGCT
>CAZONY010000518.1:1539-1747 GCA_964581215.1 uncultured Chitinophagaceae bacterium
CACTCCAATGGCTACAACCGCGTCAAAGACTTCTTCGACCTCGAATACCTGCCGAAGCTGCAGGTCGTGGCCGCCCGTGATGCCGAGAAGGCCAAGGCGTTCGCCGACCGCTGGGGCTACGCCCGCGTGGAGACCGACTGGAGGAAGGTGGTGGCGGCCGACGACGTCGATGCCATCGACATCTGCACGCCCAACAACCTCCACGCCG
>CAZONY010000519.1:0-1746 GCA_964581215.1 uncultured Chitinophagaceae bacterium
GCGAAAGCGCCGGAGCCGCGTTCTCCGCCGGGGGCCACAGGCTACAATCGCGGGACGTTTCCCGAGGCACCCCGCAGGCGTCACCCCATGCGATCTTGGCCGCTCTCCCGTCGTTCTTGGCTCGCCACCAGCTGTGCGGGCGCCGTGTCCGCGGTCGTGTCTCCCCGCGGTGCCGCAGCCGCAGCCGCCTCCCCGCTCACGCTCGGCATCCAGCTCTATTCGCTCCGCGGCTACAAGGTGGACGAGGCCCTGAAGCATGCCAAGGATCTCGGCCTGACGCGGGTCGAGTTCTACGCGGGGATGTATCCGCTCGATGCGGACGCGGCCGCCATCGCCGCCATGAACGCCAAGCTCGCCGACCTGGGGCTGTCGATCTCCGCCCACGGCGTGAACCGGTTCACGAAGGATGCCGCGGCCAACCGGAAGATCTTCGAGTTCGCCAAGGCGGCCGGCATCACGATCCTCACCGCCGATCCCGATCCCGACTCGTTCGCCAGCCTCGACGAGCTGGTGAAGGAATTCGACATCCGCGTGGCGATCCATAACCACGGCCCCACGCACCGCTACAACAAGGCGGTGGACGTGCTCGCCGCCATCGAGAAGCACGATGCACGGATCGGAGCCTGCGCCGATCTCGGCCACTTCATCCGTTCGGGGGAGCGGCCGACCGAGGTGATCCGTCTGCTCGCGGGCCGGCTCTACGGCGTGCATCTGAAGGACTTCGCCGACATGCGGGAAAAGACCAGGGGCGTCATCCTCGGCCAGGGCCACCTCGACGCACCGGCGGTGATGGCCGCGCTCGTACAGGTCGGATTTCCTGCCGATGGCGCCCTGTCGATCGAGTACGAGGAAAACCCGCAGAACCCGCTCGACGGCCTCCGCGAGTGCGTGCGCGTGGCTCGCGACGCGATCGCCCGGGTGTGAGCACGCGGGACGGCCCGCGCAGGCCGAAGCCTCCGCCACATGCGGCCCGCGCCCCTGCCCTTTGGGCTTCCGAAAAGCCGCATACACTGGTTCCGTACGCAGCTCGATCCAACGCCTTTCACGTCCAGAAGGAGTCTCCACCGTGGCCAAGAAGACCGTCGCCGACATCGATCCCGCGGGCAAAGCCGTCCTCGTCCGCGTCGATTTCAACGTGCCGCAGGACGATGCCGGCGCGATCACCGACGACCGGCGGATCCGGATGGCGCTGCCGACGATCCGGTCGATCCTCGACCGCGGCGGGAAGGCGATCCTCATGTCGCACCTCGGCCGGCCCGCCGGAAAGGGGTTCGAGCAGGCCTTCTCCCTGGCGCCCGTCGCCGCCCGGCTGGGCGAGCTGCTCGGGAAGCCGGTGCAGCTGGCGGGCGACACGGGGGAGAAGAAGGGAGACGACGCCGCCTATGTCGAGGGGCTGGCCGCGCTCGCCGAGGCCTACGTCAACGACGCCTTCGGCACCTGCCACCGCACCGAGGCCAGCATGCATGCGGTCCCGGTGGCGATGAAATCCCACGGGAAGCCGGCCGTGTCGGGCTTTCTCGTCGAGAAGGAGATCCAATACCTCGCCGACGCCATCGCGAAGCCGAAGCGGCCCTTCGTGGCCATCCTCGGCGGCAAGAAGGTGAGCGACAAGATCGCCGTGATCACGAACCTGCTCTCGATCTGCGACCACGTGCTCATCGGCGGGGCGATGGCGTACACGTTCTCCTTGGCCCAGGGGGGCAAGACGGGCAAGTCGCTCGTCGAGCCCGACAAGCTGGAGCTCGC
>CAZONY010000520.1:0-1743 GCA_964581215.1 uncultured Chitinophagaceae bacterium
GACCGCCCCACCCCGCTTCGCGAGCCCGCTCCGCCCGTGCATCCGCACGCCGGCTCCGGCGCCGCTGGCCTCCGGACGCGATGCGTGGCAGCACCACGTGACCCGCATCGCGGCGACCCGCGACGAGGTGGAGGGCGTCCGCACCTACGACCTCGCGTTTCGCGATCCGGCCGCGGCGGCCGCCTACGCGTTCGCACCGGGCCAGTTCAACATGCTCTACCTGCCGGGCATCGGCGAGGCGGCGCTCTCGATCAGCTCCGCTTCCCGCGACCACGCATCCGTCGGGCATACCGTGAAGGCCGTCGGCAACGTCACGCAGGCGCTCGCCCGGCTCCGCGTGGGAGACGAGGTGGTGCTTCGCGGCCCCTTCGGCACGCCCTGGCCGCTCGACGAGCTCCGCGGCCGGGACGTGCTGATCGTGGCCGGCGGCCTGGGGCTCGCCTCGGTGCGCGGGGCGATCCTCGACATGATCGCGACCCGGGCCGATTACGGCCGGGCGATCGTGCTCTTCGGCGCGAAGACGCCCGCCCGGCTCCTCTACGCACACGAATACGACGCCTGGCGGGCCGCCGGCATCGAGGTTCACGTGACCGTGGACGAGGGACATCCCGGCTGGAAAGGCCGCGTCGGCCTCGTCACCGCGCTCTTCGACGACCTCCGCCTCGACGCCGACCGCACCAGCCTGCTGGGCTGCGGCCCGGAGCCGATGATGCTGGCGGCGGTGACACGGGCGCGGTCGGCGGGCGTGCGCTCCGCCGACATCTTCCTGTCGATGGAACGCAACATGATCTGCGCGGCCCGGCTCTGCGGCCTGTGCCAGTTCGGCCCCGAGTTCGTCTGCCGCGATGGCCCGGTCTTTCCCTATGACAGGATCGCCCGTTTCCTGGAGATCCGGCACCTGTAGCTGCCCCCGGAATCCCTTCCTCATGCGACCGCGCCTCGCCATCTTTAAATTCGCCTCCTGCGACGGCTGCCAGCTGCAGGTCATCGACGTGCTCGGCCGGGCCCGCCCGCGGCTCGGCGATCTGGCCGAGGTGCTCGAGGTGGAGCACTTCCTCGAGGCCCGGTCGCGGATCGGGGAGGGCCCCTACGACGTCGGCCTCGTGGAGGGATCCATCTCCACACCCGCGGACATCGAGCGGATCAAGGAGATCCGTCGGCAGTGCCGGTTCCTTGTCACGATCGGCGCCTGCGCCACCGCCGGTGGCATCCAGGCCCTGCGCAACTGGGGCCGGATCGATGATTTTTTGTCGGCGGTCTACGCCACGCCCGCGTACATCAAAACGCTCGCCACGAGCGACCCCGTCGCGGCCCACGTGAAGGTCGATTTTGAACTTCGTGGCTGCCCGATCGATGCGGGCCAGCTGGCCAACGTGCTCTCCGCCTTCGTGATCGGGCGGAAGCCGCGGCTGCCGGGATATTCCGTATGCGTGGAGTGCAAGGAGCGGGGCACCGTGTGCGTGGCAGTCGCCCGGGGCATCCCCTGCCTCGGGCCCGTGACGCAGGCCGGCTGCGGGGCCATCTGCCCCGCCCACGATCGCGAGTGCTTCGGCTGCTATGGCCCCGACCGGCAGGAGCCGAACCTCGTCAGCCTCACCGGCTTCTACGAGCGACACGGGGCCAGCCGCGAAAGCCTCGGCCGGCTGGTGCAGTCGTGCAACGGCTGGGCCCCGGAGTTTCGCGCCGAGCACGATCGGCTCGTCGGCGACGGCGCGGGCCGGGAGACGCGTGGCCCATGAGCGA
>CAZONY010000521.1:0-1446 GCA_964581215.1 uncultured Chitinophagaceae bacterium
CGGCACGCCCGCCCGAGATTCGACCCTTTTCGCCCGTTCCCGTCGCGGAGACCCTCCCTGCCATGTCGGCCCAGCATGCGTTCGCAGCCCTCGGTCTGTCCCTTCCCCCCGCCCCGAAACCGGCCGGCGCCTACAAGCCCTTCCTCATCGACGGTCGGCATGTCTACGTGTCGGGGCACCTTCCCGTCCGTGCCGACGGCACGCTCATCACCGGCCGCGTCGGCCGCGACCTCGATGCGGCCGGCGGCAAGGCCGCGGCGCGGCAGGCTGCCCTCACCATTCTCGCCACGCTCACCGGCGGCCTCGGCAGCCTCGACGGGATCAAGCGGGTGATCAAGGTGCTGGGGATGGTCAATGCCACCGACGACTTCACCGAACACCCGTTCGTGATCAACGGCTGCAGCGAGTTGTTCGGCGAGATCTGGGGCGCGGATCACGGCATCGGCGTGCGCAGCTCCATCGGAGTCGGCTCACTGCCCGGCAACGTCGCCGTCGAGGTCGAGGCGATCTTCGAACGGGCCTGAGGGGGCTCGCGAGGCGGCCCGCAGCCTGGCCGGCGTGATCCCGGCATGACGCCGCACGAACGTGGTCATGTACTGGAGCGAGGGAAAGCCGGCCCGGACGGCGACGTTCCGCAGAGGCAGATCGGTCTCCACGAGGAGCCTGCGGAGCTCCTCCATCCGTCGCCGGGTGAATTCCGCGTGGATCGACCGGCCGACGGTCGCCTGGAAACGGTTTTCCAGTGTCGCCCGCGACATGCCGAGTCGAGCCGCGACCGGGGCGACAGGCGGCTTCCGCCAGGGAGAGCCGCGCAGCGCTCGCAGCACCTCGACGACGGCTGCGTCGTCGCTGGCCAGCGTATCGGTGGAACAACGGGCGACGACCCCGGCCGGCGGCACGACCACGCTCGCCGAAGCCGCCGGCAGCCCCGGTGCGCCGGGCATCATGAGGCGCTCCAGGAGGGCGGCGGCCTGGTAGCCGATCTGTACTGCCGACGCATCGACGCTCGAAAGCGGTGGCATGAGCCCGCACAGCACGTCGTCGTTGCCGACACCCAGCACGGCGACGTCGGCCGGCACCGCGAGTCCGAGTTGCTGGCAGACCTCCAGAACGTGGCGGGCGCGGAGATCGTCACAGGCCATCACGCCCAACGGTTTCGGCAGCGAGCCCAGCCATTTGGCGAGGGCCTCGGGTACCGGCTCGCGGCGGCGGGCGGCCCCCCGGCGACCGGGGAACACGTGGCATCGTCGTCCGGCGGCCGCGGCCGCGGCGCAAAACGCCTCGGCACGCTCCCCCGACCAGCCGGCCCTGCCCCCGTAGAAGGCGACCCCGGGCAGGCCACACGCCAGCAGGTGCTCGGCACCGATCCGCCCGATGGTGACATGGTCGGCACGAACCTGTGGAAAGGCGGGAGCGGGGCGATGGCGGCCGGAGCCTCCCCCCACG
>CAZONY010000521.1:1488-1740 GCA_964581215.1 uncultured Chitinophagaceae bacterium
TCGCCACCCGCCGATCATCGACATTCGCGATGATGCCCGCGACTCGCCAGCCGGCCAGGGCAGGCAACGCTCGGAGCGGCTCCTCGCCGATGCACAGGCTCCACGCAGCGGCCGGCCGACCGGCCTCGGCCCGCTCCCGCGCGAACCGGGCGATCCCACTGATGACGAGCCGATCGGGTGCCCGAGAGGCGTCGAGGATCACCGCCACGCGGGGCCGATCGATCATGGCGAGCCCTCCGAAAGCCAGTAAAA
>CAZONY010000522.1:0-1736 GCA_964581215.1 uncultured Chitinophagaceae bacterium
CGGTGATCGAGCAGGCGAGAAAGCTCGACAATCTCGATGTCTGGCCCGATACGTTCACGATCGATCTCGTCACGCACGAGGGCCGCTGCCGCGGAGCCCTCGTCTGGAATCCCGCCCATGGGAAAACCCTGGTCTGGGCCAGACGCACGATTCTCGCGACGGGCGGCGCGGGGCAGCTCTACCGCGAATCGACGAATCCACCCGGGGCCAGCGGCGATGGCATGGCGCTCGCGTGGCGGGCGGGGGCCGAGATTCGCGACATGGAGTTCATGCAGTTTCACCCCACCGTTCTCTACATCGCCGGCGGTGCGCGCAGCCTGATCACCGAAGCGGTCCGAGGCGCGGGGGCGTGGCTGGTCGACCGCGATGGCAGGCGGTTCATGCCGGAGTTCGACCCCCGGGCGGAACTCGCCCCTCGCGACGTGGTGTCCCGGGCGATCACCGAGGTCATGCACCGCACCCACCATGCCAACGTCTACCTGGATCTCTCGCACCTCGATCCGACGATGGTGCGGCGACGGTTTCCAGGCATGGCCGAGACCTGCGCCGCCTTCGGCCTCGATCTGGCCCGCGATCGGATTCCGGTGCGACCGGGCGCTCACTACATGATCGGCGGGGTCGCCGTGGACGACCGGGGAAGGACGAGCGTGCCGGGGCTGCTTGCGGCCGGCGAGGTCACCTCCAGCGGGCTGCATGGGGCCAACCGTCTGGCCAGCAACAGCCTCCTCGAGGGGCTCGTCTACGGCGCCCGCGCCGGAGAGGCGGCAGGCGACGACGTGCTTGCCGAAGGGTTGGCAACGGCCGACGCGTTTCATGTTCCGGCGATCACCAACGCCAGGATCGATCTTCCTGCCGCCGAAGCGGGGGGGGAGACGCTCGATCTGGCCGACATTCGCGACTCCCTGCGGTCGCTCATGTGGCGGCAGGTGGGCGTGGAACGGAGCGGGCCATCCTTGGCCGATGCCCTCGATGCCGTCGAGGGCTGGTGTCGCTACGTGCTGCCGCGCCAGTTTTCGAACGCCGCCGGCTGGCAGTTGCAGAACATGCTGGAGGTGGCACGGCTGATGATCCGCGCCGCGCTGACCCGGACGGAGAGTCGGGGCGTTCACTTCCGGGGTGATCATCCCGGGCCCGACGAGGCCTGGAGGGTCCACGTGTCATGGCGGCGGGGACGCACCGATCCGATTCTGGAGCCGGTGCGATCGGGCACGACGTCGCTCCAATCGGCCACGCTGGCCCCCTGACCGACCTGCCCGCTTCCGGCGGATCAACGCCAGGGGGATTGCCGCTGGGCCGCCTTGTGTGAAAAATGAGTGTGCCGTTTGGACTGGCGCGGGTGCCGGCCCGTTTCGGCCGCAAGGAACAGCAGCGATGCACGACGCAGCCACCTCGCCTCCGGCGATGATCGAAGCCGACGGCCTGACCAAATATTACGGCCAGTTCATCGCCACCGAAGACATCTCGTTCCGGGTGCCTCGTGGCGAGATCGTCGCCTTCCTGGGGCCCAACGGTGCCGGCAAGAGCACCACGATGAAGATGCTCACCGGCTACCTCGCCCCATCGGCAGGACGGGCCCGCATCGCCGGCTACGACATGTCGACCCACCGCCTCGAAGGGGCGGCCCACCTCGGCTATCTGCCGGAGAACGGCCCCCTCTATCCCGACATGACGCCCCGCAGCCTGCTCGAGTTCTTCGCCGATGCCCGGGGGCTCACCGGTGACCACCGCGAGCAGCG
>CAZONY010000523.1:0-1733 GCA_964581215.1 uncultured Chitinophagaceae bacterium
GACTCAAGGCCGCCAACTGGCTCACCGCCTGACGTGGCAGCGGTGTCACTGCATTCCGCAGCCAGTCCGAATCCCGACACGTTCCAAGCCCCAAAATTGGACAAACACGCGCCAGCTCCCCCGAATGTCCAGTCGCCTTTGGCTCCGGGTATAGAAGGGGTGAGCACCCGCCCATGCCGCCAAAAACCGACCGCAACGAGGCCTTCGTCCGGATTTTCGCCGCCAATCAGCGGCGAATTCATGCGTTCATCATGATGCTCGTGCCGCGGGCGGCCGATGCCGACGACATCTTCCAGGAGGTCAGCCTGGAGGTATGGCGGAAGTTCGACGCCTTCACGATCGGCACCGATTTCGTCGCCTGGGCCAACCAGTTCTCCCGATTCCTGGTTCTGAAACACTTCGCCAAGCAGCGGCGGCTCGGCCGGCTGGTCTTCGACGAACGGGTTCTCGAACTCCTGGCCGTTGAGGCTGCCTCCTCCCTGGCCCATGCCGACGACCGGCTCGACGCCCTGCGACAGTGCCTCGACAAGCTTCCGGCCAAATCCAAGAATCTGCTCGCCATGCGGTATGAATCCGAGCTCAAGACCTGCCGGGAGGTGGCCGCCCGCATGGGCCGGTCGGCCGACGCCGTCTACAAGGCCCTGAGCCGGCTGCACGACGCCATTCTCGAATGCGTCGAAGGGCGGCTTGCGGCGGAACGGCGGGAGAGCCCATGACTCCGAGCCAACGCCACGACATCGCCCAGCTCGCCGAAAAAATCCGTGATGGCGAGATCCTCGCCGACGAGCACGGCCGCCTGCAGCAGCTCCTCGACTCCGACGCCGAGGCCCGGCGATTTTATCTCGACTCGCAACTGCTTCACGCCGGCCTGCAGACGCTGCTCGTCCAGGATGGCCCTGTGGTCAAGGCTGCCAAGCCGGCGGAATGGAGGCCGATGATCGCCGGCGCGGCGGTCGTGGCAGGGCTTGCTGCCGCCTGCATCGCCGTCTTCTTCTGGCCTGCCGCCCCGCGGCCGACAGAGAGCGTCGAGCCTGCGGCTTCAGCCGGCCCCGCCGTGGCCCGGGTGATCGGCAGCGTCGATGCCCAGTGGCTCGGCGGCACGCGGCTCAAGACCGGGGCCGATCTTCCGTCGCAGCGGCTGCAACTGGGCCGCGGCCTGGCTGAGCTGCGGTTTGGCTGCGGGGCCTCGGTCGTGCTCGAAGGGCCGGCGGAAGTCACGCTCGACACGCCGTCCCAGATGACGCTCCATGCCGGCCGTCTCGCAGCCGCCGTGCCGAACGAGGCGGTCGGCTTCGTCGTCCGCACGCCCGATGCGGAGGTCGTCGATCTGGGAACGGAGTTCGGCGTGCACAGCGGCCCGCTGGCGGCGACCGACGTACATGTGTTCAAGGGCGAGGTGGCCCTCGGGCCGCTCCGCCAGAATCCAGCCGATACGGCACCAAAAACGCTGCTCACCGAGGGCAAGGCCAAGCGGATCGCGACCGGGCAGGATGACGCGAAAGAGATCAGCGTCGACGAACTGGCCTTCGTCACGCCTCGCGAGTTTCAGGCCCGACTCAAGTCGATGGATGATCAGCCCTATTACCGCTGGCTGGCGGCCCACTACCGCTTCCGCCGCGATCCGTCGCTCATTCTCTACTACACATTCGACGATCCATCATCCGCGACCGCATCGCCTCGCGGCGTCGTGAGCAACACCGCCGGCGCGACCGCCGGCAAGCTCATGGCCGCCA
>CAZONY010000524.1:0-1730 GCA_964581215.1 uncultured Chitinophagaceae bacterium
GTTCGTGAACTTCGTCTTCAGGAGCTGCGGCTGCCGCCACACCTCGCGGATGCCCCACGGCAGCGTGTCCGCCGCGGCGCGGCTCACCGGATCGATCTCGAACACGGCCGCCCCGATGCCATATCCCTTGGAAACGAAGAAGCGAGAATCGTCGAGCGGCACCGCCTGCGAGCAGCTGGCGTCGGAATTCGAATGCCCCGGCCACTCCGCCTGCCACAGCCGGCGGCCGTCGGCGGGGTCGTAGCCGGCCACGTGCGCCTCGTCCACGCTGACCACCTGCTCGCGGCCACCGAACCTCACGAGCGCCGGGGTCACGTAGGAGATCTGCTCGTCGCCGGCGGTCCACCGCCGCTGGCCCGTGGTCCGATCGTAGGCCACGAGCGCCAGGTTCTCCGCTTCACCGGCCGCGGGTTTCGGGCGCGGCCCGCCGGCCGGCACGATCACGAGGCTGTCGGTGACCAGCGGCGATCCGGCGCGGCCCCAGGCCACCGCGGCGGCGTGGGCGTCGGCATCGATGCCGAGATCGTCGAGGATGTTCTTCCGCCAGACGACTCGCCCCGTCGGACCGTCGATCGCATGCAGCCAGCCGGTGGCCCCGGTGGCATACACCATGCCGTCGTGGATCGTGGGCGTGGACCTCGGCCCCACGCCGCCGAGGATCGTCTCGTGCCGCGCCGGCACCGACACCGTCCATTCGGGCGCGCCCGTCGCGATCGCGTAGCAGGCGATCACCTCCTCGTCGCCCCGCTGCTCGAGCGTGACGGCGTGATCGCCGCACGTGGCGAATCCGCTCCAGCCGGCGCCGATCGGCCGCCTCCAGACGAGCCGCGGTGGCCGGGCCTCCCAGTCGGGGTCGAGCGCGGGAGCGTCGAGGCCGCACCGGCCGTCGGGCCCCAGGAACCGGGGGAAGTCGGCGGGGGTCGTCGTCCAGGGAGCGGCGTCGCCGGTGGTGGTGGCCGCCTTGCCGAGGAGCCGGTCACGGGCCGGGGCCCAGCGCCAATTGAACTCGGGCACGAGGTCGCCCGACACCCGCTCGATCCGCAGCGTGCCGGCCGCCACCACGACGCCCCCGAGCAGTCCGCCGAGCACCATCTGCTTGAGGGGCTTGGTGTGGCCGCTCTCGCGCACGAACCAGACGAGCAGCGCCATCAGGCCCGAAAAGCAGAGAATCAGCGTGATGATGTTGCGCACCGCCTGATCGACGATCGACCCCACGATCGGCTCCAGCAGGCCGCCCCGGACGAGCATCACGGCGGCGGCCAGCGACGCGAGCGTCACGAGCACGCGACGGGGGGGGAAGAGGGGCCGGGTGGCGGATGGAAGGGATGAATCGACGGGTGTGCCGCGCATGACACACTTGTACCCGATTCAGCCGTTCGGCCGAGGGGCCCGGTTTCCTTGTCGGCCCCCCGGGGGCCGACTAGACTCCAATCCTCCGACATTTTTCGCGAAAAAATCGCATGCTCCTCCCGCACGCTCCCGGCACCGCCGGCCCTTCCACCGCCGCGGTCCATGCCGGCGAGGCTCGCCAGAAGCCCGGCTTCTCGATCACCGATCCGATCTTCGCCTCGTCCACCTACACCTTCCCCGACACGCAGTCGATCATCGACTTCATCGAGGAGAAGCAGCCGCGCGAGGAATACGGCCGCTACGGCAACCCGGGCGAGCGGGTCGTCGAGGACAAGCTCGCGGCCCTCGAAGGGGGCGAGCAGGCGGTGCTGTTCGCCAGC
>CAZONY010000525.1:0-1726 GCA_964581215.1 uncultured Chitinophagaceae bacterium
TTGCCGCCCCCGAGCCGGCGATACACGGAGGCTAGCGCTCTCGTCGCAGACCGAAGCCTGCGTTGCAGGAGGGGCTGGAGCCTGCTCCGCAGTTACTTGATCGACGTGATCTTCACCTTCGTCGCCAGCGACCGGTGGCCGGTGCGGCGGCGGTAGTTCTTGCGGCGGGCGAACTTCTGCACGTAGATCTTGTCGCCCTGCACCGGGCCGATCACTTCGGCCTTCACCTTGGCCCCCTTCACGAGCGGCACGCCCATCTTGAGCTTGCCCGCCTCGCTCACGGCCAGCACCTGGTCGAATACGATTTCGCCCCCGGTCGGCACGTGCCGGAAATCGACTTCGATCTCCTGCCCTTCCATCACGCGATACTGCCGCCCTCCGTCGGAGACGATGGCGTAGAGGTGGTCGGAACCCGCCATGCTGGCGGCGTGGGCGGATGCGGAGGTGGTCATGACTCGTTCCCTGTCTCGGGCAAAGCTGAAAAATCTTTGGAACCCAGAGGATACCGACGCTGGAGGCCCGGGTCGAGTGGGACACTTCTGCGCCGGAGTTGGCTGTTTTTCACGCTCAGGCAGGGCTCTTCCCGTCAGTCGTCATTGTCCTCGACCACGGTGACCGCCCACTCGGGATAGGCCGCATTCGGCCCCTTCATCGCGTGCCACAGCACCCGGTTGAGTGCATTCTCCGGGGCGCGGTCGATCTCGTCGAAGTTCATGGCGGCGCTGGCGATGGCACCAGCCTCGAGGACCGGGTCGAGTGTGGCCTTCGGATCGCCGTTCATCCGATCGAGCGGCACCGTGGCCGGCAGGGCTGTGAACGGCCGCAGATCGGCGACGTTTGTGAAGCAATCGAACATCGGCGTCGCCGAGGCATCGAACTGGTTCATCGGCTTCATCCCCAGAATCTGGCCGATCGTTCGCAGAACGCTTGTCGTGTTGTACCGCGTGCTCACGGTCACTTCACGCTTCGCATAGGGGCTCGCCACGTAGCAGGTGGTGCGGTAGCCACTGACGTGGTCCCAGCCGTTCTGCGGATCATCCTCGATCACGAAGATCGCCATCTTCGGCCAGAAGCGGCTTTTCGACAGCGCCTCGACGATCCTGCCCAACGCCAGATCATTATCGGCCATGCAGGCCTCCGGCGTGGGGCAGCCCTTCGCCGTGCCGCTGGTGTGGTCGTTCGGCAGGCAGATGATCACGAGGCCCGGGTACTCGCCCCGTTTCTCGAAGTCGGCCAGTTCGCGGATCACGTAATCCGCTCGGAACTGATCGGGGACGCTCATATCCCAGCCCACCGTATCGAGCGGAGAAAACGGTCGCAGCGATTCGATCGCCGGAGCCGACGCGAAGACCACCTCGCCCTGCCCTGCACCAGCCTTCCACGCGGCGAAGCAGGCGGTGAAGTCGGGGCGGCCACCGCGTTTGGGGTCCTTCCACCGGACCCGCGGCATCATGAACTCGCCGTAGTTGCGGAGCGTCTTCTTCGACTCGACGCAGCGATCCCAGATGAAACCTGCCGGTGACCAGGCCAGTGCGTCGGTCTCCCCGTCGCCCATGCCGTCGGGATAACTGCGGGGAAATCCCGCGAAACTTCGCTCGACGTAATCGGTGGCGACGGCCGAGGTGCTCCAGTTATGGCCATCCGCTGAAAGAATGCCGCAGCAGTACGTGTTGTCGAGGAGCACGAACTGCATGGCGAGCGCGTGCTGATTGGGCGTGATCCCCGC
>CAZONY010000526.1:0-1724 GCA_964581215.1 uncultured Chitinophagaceae bacterium
GCTCTTCTGCAGAATCACGTTGCGGCCCTTGGGGCCGAGCGTGACCTTCACCGCGCGGGCGAGCTTCTGCACGCCGCGCCGCATCGCCTCACGCGCTTCCTGATCGAACGCCATCATCTTGGCCATGGATTCTTTTCTCCTGCAAAAAGGGTATGGGAACGTGTGTCGTGGGATCAGCCGAGGATGGCAAGGATGTCGTCTTCCCGCATGAGGAGCAGTTCATCGTCGCCCACCTTGAAGGGCTCACCGGCATAGCTGGTGAAGACGACGCGATCGCCCGGCTTGACCTGGAGCTGGTGACGATGCCCCTTCTCGTCGAGCTTGCCCTCGCCGACGCTCACGACCGTGCCACGGGCCGGCTTGTCCTTCGCGGAGTCGGGCAGCACGATGCCGCCGGCGGTCTTCTGCTCGCTCTCCTCGCGCTCCACGACGACACGGTCGCCGAGGGGAATCAACGTGGCCTTCTTTTTGGCGGGCTTGGTCGCGGTCGCTGACATCGGGGATGCCTCTCTCCTGACGGGGTTCGGGGACGCAGAACGGTGGACGGGGCTCGGCGGGCTGCCGGAAACGGCTCCAGCAGACCGGTTTCCAGCCGGAATGCAACTGGCGCGCCAGACGGGGCTGCCCGGGGGCGGATCGGTCTCCGCGCCGTCGCCGGCCGGGATCGCCCGCAGCCGGCGAAGACAGGCGGACGATCCAGGCAGGGCGGAACCGAGACCCCCTGGCATGGCTGCTGCCAAACTGGCAGAGTTGTCGGGGGTCGCGACAAAGATCCTGCCCCACAGATGGTACGCTGCTCGTGGAGGGCTTCCCATGTCATCCCACCGCCGCATCCACGTCTCCGCCAGCGGCCCCATGACGGTCGCGCGAATCGTCGACAAGAAAATCCTCGATGAACTCGTGATCCAGGAGTTGGGAGCCGAGGTCCTCGGTCTCATCGAGCAGGACGGCCACCGATCGCTGGCCCTCGACTTCTCCGACGTGGAGTTTCTGTCGAGCGCGGCCCTCGGCAAATTGATCACGCTCGACCGCAAGATGAAGACCCAGCAGGGACGGCTGTCGCTGTGCAGCATCCGTCCGGAAATCCTCGAGGTGTTTCAGATCACCAAGCTCAACAAGGTGTTCGACATTCGCAAGGACGTAGCGGAGGCCGCGGCGGCCTTCGGGTCGTAGGCGGCAGCGAGGCGGATGCGATGGCGACCCGAACCGACGGCTGGAAGAAGGAGATCGACCTCCCCAGCGAGCGGGGAGCGAGCCGGCTGATCATGGAGGAACTGCTCGATCAGCTCGGCTTCTACGGCTGGCCCAGCGCCGATGTCTTCGCGATTCACCTCGCCGCGGAAGAGGCGATCACCAACGCCATTGTGCACGGCAACAAGCTCGACGAATCCAAGCGGGTTCACGCGGCCTTCCACGTATCGCCCGATCTGGTGCGGATCGAGGTGGCCGATCAGGGCCCGGGCTTCGATCCTGCGGCCATCCCCGACTGCACGCTCGAGGAGCGGCTCGACGTGCCCAACGGCCGCGGCGTGATGCTCATGCGGTCGTTCATGACGAAGCTCGAGTACAACGCCAAGGGCAACCATGTAACCATGGAAAAGCGGCGGGATCCGGCCGCGGAGTGACCGCTCGATTCCGTTGCCGAAATCGGGTATTTTCTCGACATCATTCCCCGATAGCTCAATGGTAGAGCGAGCGGCTGTTAACCGCTAGGTTGTAGGTTC
>CAZONY010000527.1:0-1722 GCA_964581215.1 uncultured Chitinophagaceae bacterium
GGCCGGAGCGAACGTCCGGCGACGGGGCACGGGCAGCCCCGAGCCATGCCAACCGTTCAGGCGTCCATCTTTTTGCCCTTGGGGGATCAACCCATGGGCAGATAGCCTCCGGGCATGGGACAGTCCATTCGCGTCGTCGGGTTCGACCCCGGCCTCAATGTCACCGGATATGGCGTGATCGAGGTCGCGCGGGAATTCGTCCGCCTCGTCGAGGCGGGAACGGTGCGATCGAAGGGAGAATCGCTCGAGGATCGTCTCGCCACGATTCATGCCGGTGTCGGCGAAGTCATCGAGCACTTCCGGCCCGATGCGATGGCGATCGAGCAGGTGTTTTCCCACGCCAAGTTTCCGAAGACCGCGATCCTTCTGGGCCATGCCCGGGGCGTGATCTGCCTGGCGGGCGTGCAGGCGGGGCTGGCGATCCACCATTACCTTCCCAACCGCGTGAAGAGCACGCTCACCGGCAGCGGCCATGCCGGGAAACCGCAGATGCAGGCAGCCGTTCAGCGGGAGCTCGGCCTTGCCGCGCGGCCCGAGCCCGCTGACGCGGCCGACGCGTTGGCCGTGGCCCTCGCCGACTGGCACCTTCGCCTCCGTCCCCTGCTGTTCGGGAGCGCGGTCGTGCGGATCAGGAGCGGCCGCGCATGATCACGAGAATCGCCGGAACGCTCGAGCGGGTCGAGCCGACGGGCAACGCGGTCGAGCTGGCCGTGGGCGCGGTCGTCCACGAGGTGCTCGTCACGGAACTCGTGCGCCGCAGCCTCCAGCAGCAGGTCGGCAAGCCGATCGTGCTGCACACCCTGGAATACCTGGAAGGCAATCCGGCCCGCGGCAACCTCGTGCCGAGGCTCGTCGGCTTCCTCTCCGAAGTGGAGCGGGAGTTCTTCGAACTGATCTGCGAGGTTGATGGCGTGGGCGTGAGGAAGGCGTTGCGGACGATCGTCCGGCCGGTCGGTGAGATCGCCACGCTCATCGAGGAGCAGGATGCCAAGGCGCTCTCCGCGCTGCCGGGCATCGGCGCCGCGACGGCGGAGCGGATGATCGCGAAACTCCGCCGCCGGATGCCAAAGTTCGCCCTCCTCGTGGCCCGCGAATCCCCCGGCGAGGTGGCCGCCATCGGTGACGTTTTCTCCGAGACGTTCGACGTCCTGCGGTCCCTGGGCCACTCCGAGGCGGATGCCCGCCGCCTCGTCGATGCGCTGCGGGCCGAGAAGAAGAAGCCGAAGGACGTGCAAGAAGCCCTCGAGGCGATCTACCGCACCATGCATCGGCCGAAGTGATGTCGGGGCGGCCGAAAAGTCGTACGATGTGATCGTTGCGCGGTCCGGCGCATCGGCTTCCCGCTGTTTGCTGTTTGGCCTTCGATGGAATCCTTCCGCCAGCCCTCGATCCAGCCACCCGAACCGCCGGGGCCCGAGGATCGTGCGCTCCGGCCGCAGCGAATGGCCGAGATGATCGGCCAGCGGGCGGTGCACGAGCGGCTCTCGATCGCCATCGATGCCGCGAGGAAGCGGGGCGATTCGCTCGGCCACATCCTCCTCGACGGCCCCCCCGGGCTCGGCAAGACGACGTTCGCCACCTGCATCCCGAACGAACTCGGCACGACGCTGCAGATCGCCAGCGGCGCGGCTCTGGCCGCCCCCAAGGATCTGCTGCCCTACCTCACCAATGCTGCCGAGGGCTCGGTGCTGTTCATCGACGAGATCCATCGTCTCCCCATCG
>CAZONY010000528.1:0-1438 GCA_964581215.1 uncultured Chitinophagaceae bacterium
ACGACCACGGTCGACATCGCAGCACCGGGGGTGGGTATCCTGTCGACCGTTCCGACGACGGAAGACCCGAGCGGATACGCCGTGTATCAAGGCACGTCCATGGCTGCGCCGCATGTGGCGGCGGTCGCCGGCCTGTGGGCCGCGGCGTTTCTCGACACATTCGACCGGCTGCCCACCGTCGCGGAGATGAAGTCCGCGATCCTGGACGGGGCCGACGTCATCCCCACGGTGCCGGGCGTCTCGGGCCTCACCAACCCGCTGACCGGTGGCGTCGTGGCGGGCAACCGGCGGCTCAACGCATTCGGCGCGATCAAGCAGTTGTCGTCGTCGATCCGAATCAGCGACGTGACCATGACGGAGGGAGACGCCGGCCAGCAAACGGTGCAACTCACCGTCTCGCTCGATGCGCCTGCTGAACGGCGGGTGTCGGTCCAATGGGCCACGCGCAACGGCACCGCCCGCGTCTCTGACGATGACTACATCGCCGCCGGCGGCATCGTCACGTTCGAGGTCGGCGAGCAGGAGAAAACGATCGAGGTGGTCGTCAATGGCGACCGTTGGTTCGAGCGCAACGAAACGTTCGACGTGGTGCTATCGAATCCGGAAAACGGCATTCTCGCCGATGGTGTCGGTGTGGTGACGATCCTGAATGACGCTCCCCGCGCCATGTATGTGCAGGTGCTGCCGGCGGCGGTCGTGGAATCGACCGGCGTGCGAGCATCGGTCATGGAGTTCGTCGTCAAATTCCGGGGGGATGGCTTTGGCCCGTTCTCGCTCTCCTATGCGACGCGAGACGGCACGGCTCGCACGGGCACAGACTTCCGGCAAAACCGTGGGACGATCCAGATTCTTCCCGGTCAGTCGGAGAAGCGGATCTTGGTGAGCATTGCGGGCGATGCGGCGCTCGAGCAGGACGAGTTTTTCTGGCTCGATGTTGCGGGCGTGAACGATCCCGCCATCATTCTTTCCTCGACGTCCGTGAAGGGCTGGATCCTCGACGACGACAGCCGGTTTTTCACGGTGGCCGCCGGCGGAGCGTCGGTGGCTCCCGGAGGCACGGCCTCGTTCACCGTGGGGATGGGGCGGGTAGGCGGATACGGGGAGGCGCTGCCCACGGCCATCTTTGCCGGACTGTCGCCGTCTGCCGTGGCGGCGTCGATCCGGTTCGAGACGCGATTCACCGCCGGGAACCAGACGGCGGTCGGCGCCGAGCGCCGTCCCCCGCCGGGCGCCAATCTCGAAGCCAAGGACGGGCGGATCAGCCTCGGCTACGTCGTGGCGGCCGGCGGGGTGCTGCAGCGCAACGCCACGGCCACGGAAGCGATCGGTATCGCCGCCGTGCAGAAGGCCCGGTCCGTGTCGTTCCGGCTCTACGATCCGGTCAATGCACGGCTCGGGACTGGATCCGCGAAAGTCGACGTGAGAACCGCCGCGTTTG
>CAZONY010000528.1:1448-1720 GCA_964581215.1 uncultured Chitinophagaceae bacterium
CGGTGGCGTCGCGCCGGTAGCGGCCAACCGCGGCCGTGGCATTTGCCGGAATCAGGGATTCGGCAGCGGCACGATGAGGGCCGGATCGTAGATCGGGGTCGTGCCCGATTCGAGGATGGTCGCGTCGTTGTTGAGCGCGGCGAGAGTTTCCTTGTTCAGAGCCCTGATCGACATCGAGCCCGCGTCGCTCACGCCGAGAACGATGTCGTTGCCGGGGAGCGTTGCCGTGCCGCTCGTGATCGGCCTCACGCTGATCGAGTTGCCGACGATGT
>CAZONY010000529.1:0-1713 GCA_964581215.1 uncultured Chitinophagaceae bacterium
AGGACTTCCAGAAGCCCGACCGCGTCGTCGTGGGCGTCCGGACGGCCGAGGTGGGCGAGATTCTCCGCGGCCTGTACCTGCCGTTTCTCCGCACGGAAAACCCGTTCCTCGTCATGTCGCCGGAGAGTTCGGAGATGACGAAGTACGTGGCCAATGCCTTGCTGGCCACGAAGATCTCCTTCATCAACGAAGTGGCGAACCTGTGCGAGCGGATGGAGGCCGACATCGACGACGTTCGTGGTGGGATCGGCCACGACAGCCGGATCTGCTTCGCCTTCCTCTTTCCCGGCGCCGGCTACGGCGGCAGCTGCTTTCCCAAGGACGTGCAGGCCCTGGCGGCGATGGCCCGCGACAAGGGGGTCGCGCCGCGGATTCTCTCCGCCGTCCACGAAACCAACCTTGCCCAGAAGCGGGTGCTTGGCGAGAAGATCGCGGCTCACTTCGGGGGAGACCTGCAGGGGCGGACGGTGGCCGTCTGGGGGCTCGCCTTCAAGCCACGAACCGACGACGTGCGGGATGCCCCGGCGATCGACCTCATCGAGCGGCTGCTGGCCGGGGGCGCCCGCGTCGCCGTCTTCGACCCGGAGGCCATGGACAACGTGCGGACGCTGTACGGGGATCGGCTCTCCTATGCGGCCTCGGCGATGGAGGCCCTCGAGGGTGCCGATTGCCTGGCCATCGTGACCGAGTGGGGCGATTTTCGCCGCCCCGATTTCGACGAGATGGCGCGGCGCATGCGCAGCAAGACGATCTTCGACGGCCGGAATCTCTATACGCCCGCCGAGATGCGGTCGCGAGGCTTTTCCTACCACGCGATTGGCAAGGCCCCCGTCTGAGCGCGGCGGTTTGACTTCCCCCGTTCGGAAGGGTTCAATTTCGGCCTCCCCGGCGGTGCCGCCGGGGCCGGGATGCTCCAGCAACATCCCTGACGTTCCCCGCACACCGTCCTTTCTTCGGAGTCTTCAGATCGTGAAACGTGCCCTCGCCATCGCCGTCGCCGCGCTGCTGGTCCTCCCCTTCGCCGGGTGCGGTGCCGAACCGGTCGCTGCGGACGCGCCTCCGTCCGGCATCGCCAATCTCTGGTACGGGTTCTGGTGGCTCGTCGGCGTGGGAGGGGCGGCGCTCGCGCTCTTTCAGGCATGGCAGTTCTTCCAGTGGATGGAGGCGCAGCCGGCCGGCACGCCGAAGATGATCGAGATCGCCGGCTACGTGCGGACCGGTGCCGATGCCTACCTCAAGCAGCAGTACAAGGTGGTGGGCTGGGCGTTCCTCGCCATCTGCGCGCTCCTCCTCTGGATGGCGCTGGGCTTGGGCGTGCAGAGCCTGTGGGTGCCGTTCGCGTTTCTGTCGGGGGGCATCTTCTCGGGGCTCGCCGGCTGGTTCGGCATGAAGACGGCGACGCTCGCCAGCAACCGCACCGCGGCCGGTGCCGAGCGGTCGCTCAACGAGGGGCTGCAGATCGCCTTCCGCTCGGGCGCCGTCATGGGGCTCACGGTCGTGGGCCTCGGCCTGCTCGACATCATGCTCTGGTTCTTCATCCTCTACTGGCTCGTACCGATGCTCGGCTTCAAGGCGCTCTCGCTCGAGGAGATCACGGTCACGATGCTCTGCTTCGGCATGGGGGCGAGCACGCAGGCCCTCTTCGCCCGCGTCGGCGGCGGCATCTTCACCAAGGCGGCCGACGTCGGCGCCGATCTCGTGGGCAAGGTGGAG
>CAZONY010000530.1:0-1713 GCA_964581215.1 uncultured Chitinophagaceae bacterium
AAGCTCGTCGGCATCGACATGGCGCCCGCCGAGAGCACGGCCTCCGTGGGGCAGCAGGTGGCGATGGCGGTGACGGCCCGCTACGCCGACGGCTCAACCCGCGACGTCCCCCGCCGGGCTCGGCTCACGTCGGCCGACGAGACGGTGGCCATGATCGATCCGGCGGGGAGCGTGAGCGTGATCGGCCATGGTGCCGGGGCGGTGACGGCCTGGTTTTCCTCGCAGATCGCGGTAGCAAACGTCATCGCGCCGTTTCCGCATGCCGTGTCGGCCGCCGACTATGTCTCGGCGCCGCGGGCCAACGTCATCGACGAGCTCAACCTCGTGCAGCTCGAGCAGCTTCACCTGAAGCCGTCGCCACCGTGCGACGAGGCGACGTTCCTGCGGCGGGCCTTCCTCGATACGATCGGCCGGCTGCCCTCGCCCGAGGAGGTGCGTGGCTATCTTGCCGACCGTTCGCCCGCGAAGAAGGAGCGGCTGGTCGAACTGTTACTCGCACGGCCCGAGTTCATCGACTACTGGGCCTATAAATGGTCCGACGTGCTGCTCGTGTCGGGGGCGAAGCTGCGGCCGGCGGCGGTGGATGCCTATTACGGTTGGATTCGCGACCGCGTGGCGGAGAACGTGCCGTGGGACCGGTTCGTTCGCGAGATCGTCACGTCCCGCGGGTCGAGCGTAGAGAACGGGGCAACGAATTTCTTCGCTGTGCACCAGGATCCGGAGGCGGTCGCCGAGAACGTCGCCCAGGCGTTTCTCTCGCTCTCGATCAACTGCGCGAAGTGCCACAACCACCCGCTCGAAAAATGGACCAACGACCAGTACTACTCGTTCGCCAACCTCTTCGCCAGGGTGCGGGCAAAGGGCTGGGGAGGTGAGCCCCGCGAGGGCGACGGAGTGCGGACGCTGTTCGTCGAGTCGCGCGGCGATCTGCTCCAGCCCAAGACGGGAAAGCCGCAGCCCCCCGCGCCGCTCGATGGTGAGCCGCTGCCGATGGACGACGCCGGCGACCGTCGCGAGGCCCTCGCCGGCTGGCTCACGTCACCTGACAACCCCTACTTCACGCGGGCGATCGTCAATCGCGTGTGGGCGAACTTCTTCGGGCTCGGCCTCGTGGAGTCGGTGGACGACCTGCGGGCGACCAATCCGGCGAGCAACGAGAAACTGCTGACCGCGATGTGCGACTTCACGAAGGAGCAGGGCTATGACCTCAAGAAACTCATGCGGCTGATCCTGCTCTCGGAGACCTACGCCCGGTCGAGTGCGCCGCTGCCGGAGAACCGCGACGACCGCCGCTGGTTTGCCCGGGCCTACCCGAAGCGGCTGATGGCGGAGGTGCTCTCCGACGCGATCGCCGACGTGACGGGCGTGCACGACCGCTATGCCGAGATCGTGCGGGCCGACGGCTCGACGGAGAAGGTGACGGGCTACGACACCGACACGCGGGCCCTCGAGCTGCGCGACTCGACGGTGAAAAACGCCTTCCTCGACACGTTTGGCCGCAACGCGCGGGAGATCACATGCGAGTGTGAGCGGTCGAGCCAGCCGAGCCTCGTACAGGTGCTCCATCTCGCGAACGGTACCACGCTCAACGACAAGCTCGCCGCGAATGCTGGGCGGATCACGCAGATCCTGGCGACCGATCCGAAGACCGAGCTGTTGGTGGACGACGCCTGGGTGCGATTTGCCAGCATGTTGGAACAGCATGGCGGGCCT
>CAZONY010000531.1:0-1711 GCA_964581215.1 uncultured Chitinophagaceae bacterium
CTGGCAGATGGACGACGACCTCCTCGTCACCAAAAACCGGGCGGTGAAGTCGGGGCTATGGGGCGTGATGGCCGGGTTCTGGCTCGAGCCCTACGGTGTCGATTATTTCCCGCTGACGTACAGCGCCTTCTGGGCCCTGTGGCCATTCTTCGGCAACGATCCGACCGGCTACCACGTCGTCTCCATCCTCCTGCACCTCGGCAGCGGCCTGCTGCTGTGGGGGCTGCTCGCCCGGATGCGGATCCCCGGAGCCTGGGCCTCCGCCTTCGCGTTCACGATCCATCCGGCCTGCGTGGAGAGCGTGGCCTGGGTTTCGGAATTGAAAAACACGCTCTCGCTGCCGCTGTTCCTCGCCTCCTGCCGGGCCTGGGTGGCCCAGGACGAATGCGGCGAGGGCCCCCGCCAGAAGGGGCTCTACGCGGCCTCGCTCGCGGCCTTTCTCCTGGCGATGTGCGCGAAGCCCTCGGTGGTGGCGATGCCCGCGATCACGCTCCTCTACGCCTGGTGGAAGCGGGGCCGGATCGACGCGCGTGACGTCGTGCATGCCGTGCCCTTCTTCCTCGTGTCGCTCGTGCTCGGCCTGGTGACGATCGCGTTTCAGCATGGCCGGGCGATCGGGAACGAGGCTCTGCCGATCGGTGGCATCGACTCGCGGTTCGCCATCGCAGGCACCGCGATCCTCTTCTATCTGGCCACCATCTTCTGGCCGGTGAACCTGCTGCCGATCTACCCGGCCTGGGACATGGTTCCCCCTGCGGCCTGGCAGTTTTTCCCCTGGTTCGTGATCGCTGCCGCGGGCTGGTGGATGTGGAGGCACCGCACCGGCTGGGGGCGCCACGCGATCTTCGGCCTGGGGTTCTTCTTGCTCATGATCGCGCCGGTGCTCGGATTCATCGACATGTCGTACATGCGGCTGACCTGGGTGGCGGATCATTTCTTGTACGTGCCGATGATCGGACCGATCGCGTTGGCCGTGGCCGCGGTGGCGACGTGGCTGGCGGACCGTGACGCATGGCAGCGTTCCTGCGCGGCCTTGGGGGCGGGCCTCGTGGCGGCATGCCTGGCGGTCGGCAGCTTTTTCTACGCCCGCGAGTGGGAGAGCGAGGAACGGTTGTGGGCCTACACCCTCGCCCGCAATCCCGACGCCTGGCTCCCGCATGTGCGGCTGGGCATGCGGGAACTCGACCGGGGCGATGTCGATGCCGCGCTGCCGCGATTCCGGCGGGCCGAGAGGCTCCGCCCCGACCTCGGCGAGACGAAAAACATGCTCGGGGCCGCGCTCCTGAAAAAGCGGCGGTATGAGGAGGCCCGGGTCGTGCTGGAGGAGGGACTGGAGGCGACGACCTGCATGCTCGACATTCGGGCGAATCTGGCGGCGGCCTACTGCCAACTCGGTAGGCTCGCCGAGGCCCGCGACCTTGCGGAAGAAGTCATGCGGAAGCATCCTGCCACCGCGAGCCTCCTCACCAGCCACGGGATCGCCCTCTGCGGGCTGGGGGAACGGGAGAGGGGAATCGCCGAGCTGAAGTCGGCGCTGGGGATCGATCCCGATCACGAGCCGGCGATCGAGGCGCTCCGGAAGCTCACCCAGTAGGGTGAACCGCCGGTAGGCCGATGGCATCCGGGGTCATTGCTTCTGGGCGGCGCAGTGGGCGGCGCACTCGTCGCGGAACCGCTCGGCCTCGTCGAGGGCGGCGCTCCGCAGGCTCAA
>CAZONY010000532.1:0-1709 GCA_964581215.1 uncultured Chitinophagaceae bacterium
GATGACCTTCGGATTGACGCTCGTCTGCACCGCGTCGAGCACGTCGCGGCCGGCGAGGTCGATGGCGCAGGCCTGGTCGAAATCGAGGTTGAGATCGGCACGATGGGCGGCGATGAGGGCCCGGATCACGCGGGGCACGTCGCCGCCGGCGAGGTAGTGGGCCTCCAGCCGGCGGCAGGTAATGTCGCGGCCGAGACCAGCCTGCGTCGCCATGATCCGCGCCTGCACGATCGTGCGGGCGTTCACCTTCCGCAGGCTCATCCCCAACAGTTCGAGAAACGTGACCCGGGCCCGCGACCAGAAAGCCTGGAACCACAGCTGGCCGTAACTGAACACCAGCAGCAGCATCGTCAATGCGGCAAGGCCGAGGACGACGGCGGCGATGACGAACACGGGGACGGGAACGGCGTTCACGGGCACACTCCTGGGGGGCACCGACCGGTCTCATCGAGCGTAGTTCGCGGTCAGCCCACGATCCAGCCTCCGCCCAGAAGGCGATCGCCGACGTAGCAAACGGCCGGCTGGCCCGGCGAAATCGGCCCTGGGGAGCGGGCGGGACCGCCCGTGAAGTCGGCGGTGAAACGCCCGCCTGGGAGCGGGGTGATCATGGCCGGGGCGGGGCCGCGCTGGGCCCGGCACTGCACCTCGCCGGCGAACGGCCCCGACGGCGGCGCGCCGATCCAGGTGGCCTCGGCCGCCTCCAGACGGAGGCAGGGCACGTCCTCGCGGGTGCCCACGACCACCCGGCAGGTGTCGGGCTCGATGCGCACGACGTGGAGCGGAGTCCCGACCGCGATGCCCAGCCCCTGCCGCTGGCCGACCGTGAAGTGTTCGATGCCGTCGTGACGCCCGAGGACGCGGCCGTCGAGGGAGACGATCTCCCCGGCCCGTGAGCCGCCCAGCCGCGCGGCCACCAGCCGGGCGTGCTCGCCGGGCGGCACGAAGCAGATCTCCTGGCTGTCGGGCTTGTCGGCCGTGGCGAGTCCGAGAGCCCGCGCCCGCTCGCGGACCTCCTGCTTCGTGAGGTCGCCCACGGGCAGCAGCATCCGTTCGAGGCGTCGGGGATGGACGTCGAAGAGGACGTACGACTGGTCGCGATCGGCATCGCGGCCCCGGCGGAGTTCGGGCCGGCCGTCGGCGGTGCGGCAGCGTCGGGCGTAATGCCCGGTGGCCACGTGGCTCGCGCCGATCGCGTCGGCATGGTCGAACAGCCGGCCGAACTTGAGCCATGAGTTGCACCGCACGCACGGATTGGGTGTGCGGCCGCGGCCGTATTCGGCAGCGAAGGAATCGATGATCCGTTCGAAGTCGTCGGTGAGGTCCAGGGCGTAGAGCGGAATGCCGAGTCGGTCGGCCACGCGTCGGGCGTCGAGGGCGTCGGCAGGGCTGCAGCAGCCCTGGTGGCCCGGCGTGGCGACGGGGAGCATCGGGAGGCCCGCTGCGTCGGTGGCCGGCGGCAACGCGGGCTGGCCGTGCCGCATAAAAACGCCCACGCAGTCGTGACCGGCCTCGACGAGCAGGGCCGCCGCCACGCTTGAATCGACGCCCCCCGACATCGCGACGAGGATCCGGGATGGGGTCATGGGAGTGTCGTGGGGTTCGGTGCGGCTCATGCTCCGTCACCGGACGAGCGCGTCGGTCATTCTGATTTCGCCGGTCATCATACGCCGCCTCCCATGGGGCGCAGGCTTCAGCCTGCGACGACGCGG
>CAZONY010000533.1:0-347 GCA_964581215.1 uncultured Chitinophagaceae bacterium
CTCGAGGGCTGCAAGGGGGCCAAGAGTTCCATCACCGTGCCCCTCACCATGCACGACAGGGTGATCGGCACCTTCAATGTGGAGACTCCCAAACCAGACGGTTTCACGGAGACCGACCTGCAGTTCCTCGAAATCTTTTCCCGCGACGTGGCCGCCGCGCTCAACACGCTGGAGCTGCTGGTGGCCGAAAAGGCCTCGACGGCGGCCGAGAGCATCGAAGCCATCCACGGAGCCGTGGCCCTGCCCGTCGATGACATCCTCAACGACGCCGTGGGCGTGATGGAAAAGTACATCGGCCACGACGCCGACGTGGTCGATCGTCTCCAGCGGATCCTTCGCAACGCGCG
>CAZONY010000533.1:357-1708 GCA_964581215.1 uncultured Chitinophagaceae bacterium
TGGTAAAAAAAGCGCTCAAGTATAAGCCCGAGTGGGTCTGCTTCGTGCCAGAAAAGCGCGAAGAACGCACGACCGAAGGCGGCCTCAATGTTCAAAAAATGAAAGCTACGCTGGGTCCCATGGTCGATCGTCTGCAGCGGATCCTTCGCAACGCCCGCGACATCAAGCAGGTGATCCAGAAGGTCGGCGAGAAGATGGCTCCGGTGTCGGTCCACACCCAGCATCGCCAGGGCGAGCGGCGCCGCTCGCTCGCCGGGCGGCGGATTCTGGTGGCCGACGCCGACGAGCAGGTGCGAGCCGCCGCCCACGCGCTGCTGGAGCGGTATGGTTGCACGGTGGAGACGGCCCGCGACGGCGTCGAGGCCGCGATGATGGCCCGGGCCTGCGGCGACGAACCCTACGACGTGATCATCGCCGATATCCGCCTCCCCGACATGAACGGCTACGAGCTGCTCCTCAGGCTCCAGCAGCTCTGCGGCGGCGGCTCGGCGAACCGCCCGGTGCCGCTGGTGCTGATGACGGGATTTGGCTACGACCCCGGCCACTCCATCGTGAAGGCCCGTCAGGCGGGCGTCGATCTCGTGCTCTACAAGCCGTTCCGCATCGATCAGCTGCTCGACACGATCGAACGGATGGTGGCCCGCAAACCGGCCGTGGCGCGGGCGTGAGCCCGCGGCCACCGCCGTACGGGCGCCGCGACGCGTTGGCCTGCAACCGCTCGGGATCGACAGGGCTCGCCTACTTGGCGGCGGCCAGTTCGGCCTTCTTCCGTTCCTCCACGATTTCCTTCTGGATGTTGCCCGGCGTCGGCCGGTACTTCGAGAATTCCATCGTGAACACGCCCTGCCCCTGCGTCATGCTTCGCAGGTCGGTCGAATAGCCGAACGTTTCCGCCAGCGGCACCTCGGCGACGATCGTCGAGGTGTTGCCGACCGTCTCGGTCGAGATGATCAGGCCACGCCGCTTGTTCAGCTCGCCCGTCACCGGCCCCTGGAAGTCGGCGGGCACCTCCACCTCCATCTTCATGATCGGCTCGAGCAGCACGGGCTTCGTGGCGAGGAAGGCCTCGCGGAAGCCGGCCCGGGCGCAGATCTGGAAGGCCATGTCGGAGGAGTCGACGTCGTGGTAGGAGCCGTCGTAGAGAGTGGCCTTCACCCCCACGATCGGGAAGCCGGCGATGGGGCCCTTCGACAGGCTCGCGCGGAAGCCCTTCTCCACGGACGGGATGTATTCGCGGGGCACGCGGCCGCCCACGACCGCATCCTCGAATTCGAACGTCTCGGGGGCGTCATCCGGCAGCGGATCCAGCCGCCCGATGATGTGGGCGAATTGCCCCGAGCCGCCCGTCTGC
>CAZONY010000534.1:0-1706 GCA_964581215.1 uncultured Chitinophagaceae bacterium
GCTGGCCAGTGGCATGCTTTCCGGCCGCTACACATCCGCCACGGCCTTTCCCGCCGACGACCACCGCACCTTCAACCGGGCGGGGGCGATGTTCGACCGCGGCGAGACCTTCTCCGGTGTGGACTACGAGACGGGCCTCGCCGCCGTGGAAAAACTCCGGCCGCTCGTGCCGCCCGGGGCCACGCTCGCCCAGTTCGCCCTGCGCTGGATTCTCTCGTTCGAGGCCGTGACGACCGTGATCCCCGGCGCCCGCCGGCCCGGGCAGGTCGAGGAAAATGCCCGTGCCGCAGACCTGCCGCCGCTCTCCGCCGCCACGATGCAGGCCGTCGGCGCGGTCTACGATCGGCACATCCGTTCGCTCGTCCACCACCAGTGGTGACCGGTTGCCCGCCGCGCTCCCCGCCACCTGCGACATCCTCGTCATCGGCGCCGGTGCCGCCGGCCTCTTCGCCGCCACCTGGGCCGGCCGCACGGCCCGGAACACCGGCCGGCCGCTCTCGATCGTGGCCGTCGACGGCGCCCGCAAGCTCGGCGCGAAGATCCTCGTGGCCGGCGGCGGCCGCTGTAACGTCACGCACTGGCAGGTCACCGAGGCCGACTACGCCGGCAGCACGCCTCCCGCGATCCGCAAGGTGCTGCGCCGATTCACCGTCGCTGACGCGACCGCCTTCTTCCGGGATGCGGGCGTCGGCCTGAAACGCGAGGACACCGGGAAGCTTTTCCCCGTCACCGATTCGGCCCGCACCGTCCTCGACGCGCTGATCCGTGAGGCCGAGGGGGCCGGGGCGGCGCTCGTGCATCCTGCGCGGGTCGAGGGGCTGGCCGTCGGCGACGGTCTGTTTCATGCGACGACCTCGGCGGGCACCATCGCCTCCCGGCGGGTGATCCTCTGCACGGGCGGCAAGTCGCTCCCGAAGTCGGGGAGCGACGGCGGCGGCCTCGACCTGGCCCGCGGACTCGGCCACTCACTGACCGCGCCGATCGTGCCGGCGCTCGTGCCGCTCCTCCTTCCGGCAGGCCACTGGATCACCGGGCTCTCCGGCATCACCCTGCCGACCGAGGTGACGCTGCTGTCGTCCACCGGCAGGCGGCTGGCCGGCTTCACGGGCAGCACGCTCTGCACGCACACGGGCCTCTCGGGCCCGAGCATCCTCGATATCAGCCGTCATTGGCTCATCGCCCGCGCCGAGGATCCCGCCGTGCGGCTGACGATCCACTGGCTGCCGGGGCGGACCGCCGAGGAACTCGACCGTCTGCTCGTCGCGGCGCAGGGACGCGGCGCGGGCTCGATGCTCCGCGACCATCTTCCCGACCGGCTCGTGAAGACGCTCTGTGAGCAGGCCGGCGCGCCGGCGACGGGCGACATGCCGCGCGACGCGCGACGAAGGCTCGTGCAGCTGCTCACCGCGACGCCGCTGGAGATCACCGGCGATCGGGGCTTCGCGGTCGCCGAAGCGACGGCGGGAGGCGTGCCGCTGGCGGAGGTGCGACTCGACACGATGGAAAGCCGGATCTGTCCGGGGCTGTTCTTCGCCGGCGAGGTGCTCGACGTGGACGGCCGGATCGGCGGGTTCAATTTCCAGTGGGCCTGGTCGAGCGGCTTCGTCGCCGGCCACGGGGCCGCATCGACCTCCACGTCCAGCTAGAGCGCATCCAGCCAACGTGTATCGCCGGCTCGGGGGCGGCAAAAGTCTCGTCGCAGGGCG
>CAZONY010000535.1:0-1700 GCA_964581215.1 uncultured Chitinophagaceae bacterium
CTGGAACAGGGCCGAACCGTGCACGCGGGGCAGGAGATCCACCTCGCAATGGAGCGGCCGCAACGACTTGTAGTCGCGGCCGTCGGGCCGCTTGCCCTCGAGGATCAACTCGCGAACCGCCTGCTCTTCCAGGGCATGCCAGACGTGGGAGAAGTCAGCCTCGCTCACGCCGCCCTCCGACGGCGCCGCCGGCACGACTTCCGCCTTGGCCCGCGCCTTCACGGCGGCGACCGCGGCGGCCCGGTCCTGCTTGCCCGAGGTCGCCTTGGCACCCTTGAGGTCGGCGAGGTAGCCGCTCGTGAGCCGGCTGCGAAGCGCCGAATAGTCGGCGAGCACGTACTCCTTCTTCGGCTTGCCGGCCTTGCGGACGAGTTCCTCCTGCATCTCGCAGATCACGCGGATGATGCGGTGGGCCTCCTCGAGCGCCTGGAGCATGCGGTCCTCCGGCATCTCGCGGGCGAAGCCCTCGATCATCAGGATCGCCGTCGGACTGCCGGAGACCACGAGATCGAGATCGCTCTCCTCGAGCTGGTCGACCGTGGGGAACGGCACGAACCGGCCGTCGACCTGCGCCAGCCGCACGCTGCCCAGCGGGCCGCGGAAGGGCAGGGGGGAGATGCACAGCGCCGCCGAGGCGCCGATCATCGCCAGCACGTCGGGGTCGTTCTGCCGATCGGCGGCCAGAACGTTGGCCTGCACCTGCACCTCGTCGTAGAAGCCCTCGGGAAAGAGCGGACGGATGGGGCGGTCCATGAGCCGGCTGGTCAGCGTCTCCTTGAGCGTCGGACGCCCCTCGCGCTTGAGGAAACCGCCCGGAAACTTGCCCGCCGAAGCGACCCGCTCGCGGTAGTCGCAGGTGAGCGGGAAGAAGTCGATCCCGGGCCGGGGGGCGCCGGTCGCCGTGGCCACAAGGACCACCGTCTCGCCATACGACACGAGCACGCTGCCCGCCGCCTGCTTGGCCAGAAAACCCGTCTCGATGGCGAAAACCTGGTCGCCGATCCGTCGCTCAACTCGCTCTTTCACGTTTGTCTCTTTCCTTCCTTCATTGCCTGTCTGGCTGGGCCCGCACCCGGGACGCGAGGTCCGGTATCGAACGAGCCCGAATCGATCGGTTCATGCTCCAGGGCATACGATGCCCTGAACGTCCGTTTCCGTGCGGAGGAACCGCACCAACGAATGCCACTCAGAGGAGGGCTTATTTGCGAATCTCGAGACGCTTGATGATGTCGAGATACCGCTGCGGCGCGACGCGCTTGAGATAATCCAGCAGGCGACGACGGCGACTCACCATCGACAGCAGGCCCCGCCGGCTGGCGAAGTCCTTGCTGTGCTTCTTGAAATGATCCGTGAGGTCGGAAATCCGCCCCGTCAACAGGGCGATCTGGACCTCGGCCGACCCAGTGTCGGCCTTGCCGCGCCGGTAGGCGCCGATCAGATCGTTCTTGCGTTCCTTGGTGAGCGACATCGGCCGGGTCCACCCTCCACGGGCGGCATTCGTTGTTTGAAAGTGACGTTTTCTAAGACGCGAAGTCTACCCGCTCCGCGCCGTTTTGCAACAGGCCGTTACCCGCGGCCGGCCGTGATTCCCCGCGGGGAGTGCACCACATTCCAGGCGAGGCCCATTTTCTCGAGGGCGAGAATCGCCCAGTAGGTGGTATCGACCTCCCACCATTTGTGGCCGTGCCGGGCCATCCGCT
>CAZONY010000536.1:0-1697 GCA_964581215.1 uncultured Chitinophagaceae bacterium
TGACTCTATCGGTCAGGAAGACTGGAAAAGACTACCCGAGTTTTCCGGCCGGACCCACTGTTAGGACTGGCGTTTGGCCCCGCGGAGAAGTCGTACCGCTGCGCAGGCGCGGAAATCGCTGCTTTTGCCGCGGTGGGCGGACCGAGCGGGCTGAACAGTGTGCGTGATCCCACAGACACTTTAGCAGCGGCTCCGTATGCGATGCGAGCGGGGTGACATGCCGTCGCTACGGTTGCTACGCGCCCGTCATGGCCAGTCGCAGACTTCAAAAATCGACCGAACTCGGCGTGACCTCCGGAGCGTTCCCGCAGGCGGCAACTCGCCCGAACGGGCCGGGGACTTTTTCCGCGACGGCTCTGGCGCCTGTCCTAGTTCGAGGCCGGGGGCCGCGAGCGCTTTTCGATCCGATACAGCGCCTTGTCGGTGCGGAGGTAGATTGCCCGATCCACGGCGGCAGGGGTGGCGAAGATCTGGCCATCGAGCTGGTTGGTCGCGCGCAGTTCGAATGTTCCGCCCGGCTCGATGACGAACGTCGCCCCGTCGCGGTTGCCCACAAAGACGTGCCCGTCGGCGGAGAGCGGCGACGATGAAAAATTGCCGCCGAGCCGCCCCGACCAGCGGAGCGCGCCCGTTGTGGTGTCGAGGCAGGTGAGGATGCCGTTGTCGCTCACCATGTAGAGCGCGTCACCCACCACCAGCGGCGACGGCATGCTCGGGGCCCCCTTTTTCTGCCGCCAGATGATTTCTGGAGCCGCTCCTTCAACGCCGATCCGCACGGCGAGCAGTTCGGGCTTCATGAAACTCGTGCTGAGGAAGGCCAGGCCGGCGGCGGTCACTGGACGCGGCACGATCGAGAAGCCGAGCACGCCATAGTTCAGCTTCCAGAGTTCGCGGCCCGTCGCGGGGTCGTAGGCGTACACCCAGTCGGCCGCGGGCGAGAGGAGCACATCGCGACCGTCGATGGTGATGATGAGCGGCGTGCCATAGGCCTTCTTGAGATCGGGATTGTCCTGCAGGGTGCCGCTGCGGGGCGTCTTCCACACGACTGTTCCGGAGGTCACGTCGAGGGCCACGATGTACTGCACGTCGCTGCCGTCGCAGTGCACGATGAGCAGGTTCTTCCAGACGACGGGCGTGCTGCCGGGCCCGTTCTCGTGGTTGAGCCGCAGGTCGTGGTTGGTCCACAGCACGCGGGCCGAGGCCGTGTCGAGGCAGGCGGTGCCGGAGTCGCCGAAGTGGCAGATGAGCCTGCCGTCGGCGAGCACCGGCGAGGGTGAGGCATAGGAATTGAGAGAGTGAATCGGCTGCGGCTGCGGGGCCGTGAAGAGCTCCACATCTTGAACGAGCCGGCCCGTCGCCCGCTCGACGCAAAGCGCCCGCATCGTCACGGGGCCCGACACCCGCAGCGGCTGTGGGTTCTTCATGCCGGCGAGCCGCTGCTTCGCGTCGGCCGCGCTGGCCTCGCTCTCGATCGCCGTCGTCATCCAGACGTGGTGCTCGTCGATCACCGGCGACGACCAGCCGCGGCCTGGCAACGGGGTTTTCCAGGCGATGTTTTCGGTCTCGCTCCAGGTCAGCGGCAGATCCCGGGCGGCCGGCGCATGCCCCTGGCCGTCGGGGCCGCGCCACTGGGGCCAGGCGGCGTCTCCGGCTCGGGCCGTCCGTGACGAGACGAGGGCGAACACCATGACGAGGGC
>CAZONY010000537.1:0-1691 GCA_964581215.1 uncultured Chitinophagaceae bacterium
AACACTCGGCCGTCCGTCGATGCGTTCACGGAGGTGCCGATCACCGCGACCGCGTCAAGCGACTTGCGAATACCGATCGTCGAGTAGGCGAGCAGGCCGTCCGAGAGCAGGATGCCCACGTTATTCACGGCATCACCGAGCACCGTATCGACGAAGAGACCGCCTCCGTCCTTGAGGTTGCGGTTCGAAAAATTCACGCCGGTAAACTGCGTGAGCTGGAACTCAACATTCCGCGTCTCCGCCGTCGTCAGGGCGCCCGCAACGGTCGAGGCGGCCGTGGCGCTGTTGAGCACGACGGTCGTGGTGTTCGTGCCGGCGTTGTAGGAACTATTGCTGACCGTCGTGAACAAGGGCGTGCCAACCGTCGGCAGCAGCGGTGTGGCGACGACAAACGTCCCCGGCGAACCGCCGGAGAACGTGCCCGTCAGGTCGCCCGTAAGGCTGAGGGTACCGGTGCCCTGCGGGTCACCCGGCTGCGTGAAGCCATAGGGCGTGTAGGCGACCGCCACGTTCGTGGCCGGGCCACGGACCGTGTTGATGCCGCGGATCACGTTCGTGGTCGTGATCGTACCCAGTTGGATGATGCCGTCCGAGCCGTACGGCACGGGGTTCGCCGTCTGGATGATGCCGTTGAACGTCAGCTGGAAGTCGGGGCTCGCATCGATGATGTCGATCGTGTTGATGACCCCGCCATCGGCCACGCCGGCGCCGCCATTGAAGACCACCGTGCCCCGCGTGCCCTCGATGCTCACGGTGACGAAGTCGCCAATGTTGCCCGGGCCGGTCGGGGCGTCGAGGAAGCTGCCGACGGTCGCGTCAGGAACGCCCGGAATGCCGAGGGAAAGCTGGCTGATCGAAAGGGCGACGCGGCTCTCGAGTTGATCGATTGCCGGGGCGAAGCCAACGCGGCGGTTGCGGCGACGGGCGGCCGCGCGGTCACGGTTCCAGAGATTGCGAACGAGGGAGCCGGAAGCCGCGCGGGCGAACCGTGAGATCGACATGGTGGTTGTCCTTTGGACGAAAGAGAACTGGAATCAGGTGAGTTGTGGGTGGCCGGGAGGTCCGTGCCAAAACTGTCGGGGAAGGTTACTGGCGGGGTAGCCCCTGAGCAACGCTAAAAAGCCGTTTTTCCCAAAAAAAACGCATTCAAAACGCCGGCGGACCTCTCCGCGACCGGAGACGACCGCCGGCTACCGCTCGGACACGATCGGCCCGTGCATACTTTGAGGACGCGATCACGGAACAGCGGCCGCGGAAACCGTAAGTGTCGCTCCTGTCACTCCTGTCGCCGCGACGCTCACCTGCTGCCCATCGGTACACACGGCGACATTGCGATCGATTCGCCGCGACACTGTCTTGATCTACTCGTGGCCGGAACGCCGGCGTTGCAACCACCGAGGGACGAAAAGAACGGCGTCCCCTTGGTTCGCGCCCATGTCTTCAGACCCAGCGGCTGATCAAGGTGTCGGAATCTCGATGTAGACCTGCGGGTCGGCCGGCGTAGCGCCAATCGCATTCACCGCCCGCACATTGACAAAATAGCCTGGACTCCCGGCCGAGAACGGAGTTCCGAGCGAATCGACCGTCAGGGCGATGTTCGTGCCCGGCCCCTGAGAGGGCGTGTCGAACCGCCGCCAGTTGGTGCCGCCGTTGGTCGTCGTACCAATGCGTTGTCCGATGTCGCTGACTAC
>CAZONY010000538.1:0-1687 GCA_964581215.1 uncultured Chitinophagaceae bacterium
AAGCGGGGCTTCTTGTACCGCGACATGATCGCCCACGTGAAGTCGGTGCTCAGCGACGTGAAGAAACACCATCCTGCCTACGATCCCGCCGCAGGCTATGAACTGGCCGGCTTCGTCTGGTTCCAAGGATGGAACGACATGATCGATGGCGGCACCTATCCGAACCGCGGCAAACCGGGCGGCTACGATCAATACACCTGGCTCTTGGAAAACCTCATCCGCGACGTGCGCAAGGATCTCGACGCCCCGAACATGCCGGCCGTGATTGGCGTGATGGGTATCGGCGGACTAGACGTGGAAGGCAACATCGGCAACTTCCAGAAGGCTCAGGCCGCGGTCGCTGAAAAGCCGGAGTTCAAAGGCAACGTCATCGCGGTCCAAACCGGAAAATACTGGGATCACGATCTGGCCGCGCTTGCCGCGCAGTCACATCGGATCAACCAGCACATGAACGTGCTCAAACACGACCAAGGCCTCGAAGGTGACGCCCTCAAGAAGGCCTTCGCCGAGTACCGGGCCAGGCACATCACTCCGCAGGAAGAGGAGATCCTCAAAGCTGGAGTCTCGGACGGCGACTTCCACTACCTAGGCTCCGCCAAAATCATGTGCGGCATCGGCAGGGGATTCGGCGAGGCCTTGATCCAAGCGATGAAGAACTGAGCAGCGATCCAAGACGTTCGTCGCGGGAGGCGTCACCCGGTGGCCGACTCGCGGACTACCGCTACCATAGGGGCATGGCATCGCGGCACAATGTCGTTGTGGTGGGAGCGTACGGTGGCATCGGCCGTGCCGTCTGTGAGATTCTCCGCAGCCAGGGCGCTCACGTGGCTATGGTCGGCCGCGATGAGGCAAAGCTTCGGTCGCTTGTCGACATGGTCGGCGGTCTGCCGATCGTCGGTGATGCCACGAGCTTTGCCGACATGGTCGCCGCCTTCGAGAAGGCCACGGACAGCTTCGGGCCATTGACCGGGGTCGTGAACTGTGCGGGCTCCCTGCTCCTGAAGCCGGCACACCTCACGAGCGAGGACGAGTACGCCGCGACCATCGCAGCCAACCTGACCACGGCCTTCTCGGTCTGCCACGCGGCCGGGAAGGTGATGACGGGTGGCGGATCGGTGGTGCTCGTGAGCACGGCCGCCGCCCGCACCGGCATCGCCAACCACGAGGCCATCGCCGCCGCCAAGGCTGGTGTCCAAGGGCTCATGCTTTCCGCCGCCGCCACCTATGCCTCACGCCGCCTGCGCTTCAACTGTGTGGCGCCGGGGCTCACCCGCACTCCGCTCGCGTCCAAAGTCCTCGCCAATGATGCCAGTGAGAAGGCATCCCTGGCGATGCATGCACTCGGCCGACTGGGCGAGCCGGGCGACATCGCCCGAGCCATTTGCTGGTTTCTCGATCCGGCGAACGACTGGGTTACGGGCCAGGTTCTCGGTGTGGACGGCGGACTGGCCGACGTGCGCGTGCGTCCCAAGGTGTAGAAGAGTCAAGCCATGGCCCTGACGACCCAAGCGGACGCCGCTCCTGTGTGGATGGGGATCCTTCTGCGTGCGGCAGCAGTCTCCAACCTCGCTGGGGGAGCTATGGGCACCACGGCGGGACGCCATTAGTTTGCCGCACGTTCCGCATAGTCCGGCCGCCGCTGGCACTCCGCAACGTCGATCGTAAACTCCTGCACCGTCGGCACTTC
>CAZONY010000539.1:0-1664 GCA_964581215.1 uncultured Chitinophagaceae bacterium
CTGCAGGGCGGCGGCCTGCAGATACTGATTGAAGTCTGCATGGGTGCGGGCGAGCTCGTGCACCGCGTCCCGCCGGAGGGCATACACCTCGAGGTCGGTCAGGGCCCGGACCGTGGCGGCCCTGGGGGCATCCTTGAGGATGGCCAGTTCGCCAAAGAACGAACCCGGCCGCAGGACCGTGAGCCGCTCGGGCGGATCGCCGCGCACGACCTCCACCTGCCCCCGCGTGAGGAAATACATCTCGTCCCCCACGTCTCCCTCGTGAACCACGACCTCGCCCGGTGCGAACGCCCGCGCATCGAGTCGCGGGATGATGTCGCGCAGGAATGCGTGGCCGGCGTTCTTGAAGAAGGGAACCTGTTCGATCAAGGAGGCGGTGATGGCCCGCATCCGCAACAACGCGCGGTCGACCTTTCCCGGCCCCTTGGACGGCATTTTGGAGATGACGTGGACCTCGGCCGGCACCATGAACTCCGCCAGCCGCCCGGCGACGAAAGCCCGCAGTTCCTCCGGGCCGGCTGCGATGCCCGGCTGGAGGATGACGTAGGCGTGGGGAACCTCGCCGTCGGCGGCGTCGGGCACTCCGATGACGCAGGCTTCCCGCACCGCCGGATGCTCGGAGAGCACCGCCTCCACCGCGAGGGGCGCGACCTTGTGACCGTCGCGCACGATGATGTCCTTCCGCCGACCCACGAACCACAGGTAGCCATCCTCATCGAAGCGGCCCAGATCCCCGGTCAGGATCCAGCCCTTCTGCAGGGTCTTCCGGGTCATGGCCGACTCGTTCCAGTAGCCGTCCATGATGCCCGGTCCGCTGACCCGGATGTCTCCCACGGTGCCGGTCGGCACGTCGGCACCGTGCTCGTTCACCACCGCCACGTGGACGCCATGCGACGGCAGGCCGACGGATCCCGGCTTCTTGCGGCCAAAGGGGGGATTCATGGCATACGGTCCGGTCTCCGTGGAGCCGCACTGCTCCGTGACCGCCACGCCTGTCAGCCGCTCGAAGGCTTCGAGCAGCCTGGTCGGGACGCGGTCGCCGCCGGCGAGGCAGAGGCGGAGGTGGCTAAAGTCGCACGCCTGAAATTCGGGGCTCGCCATCAGGTGCCCCAGGCTTCCGGGCGTGAGCGTGAGGAACGTCTTGGCGGGCTGCCGCTGCAGGGCGGCCACGAAGTTTTCAACCGTGAACTTCCGCAGCAGACTGACCCGTCCCCCGGTCCAGAGCGTGGGCATGATCTGGCAGCGGAGTGCGAGGGGCTGCGAAGCCGACGTCGCAATCAAGGTGACATCGTCCGGCGTGAGGGTGACGCGGACGAGGTATTTTTTGACGCCGGTCGCGAGCGCGCCATGGGACAGGACGACGCCCTTGGGGCGGGACGTGGTACCGCTGGTGTAGATCATCACGGCGGGACTGTCGTCGTGCGGGGCCTCGGCAGGCAGTTCGCGCTCGGCGCCGAGCAGCGCTGCGAACGGCCGTCGGCTGCCGGCGGGGGAGCCGTCGCCCACGACGACGACCCGCGGCACCGTGCCGAAAACTCCAGCCTCCTCGAGGCCGGGGACGCGTTCGTCATCGACCACCAGGATCGACGCGCCGCTGTGGCCGAGCGCGTGGCCGACCTGCAGCGGGTGGTACTCATAGTCGATCGGAACGACGACCAGGTGCA
>CAZONY010000540.1:0-1657 GCA_964581215.1 uncultured Chitinophagaceae bacterium
ATTGGACCGCGTCGATGTCGAAGTGGTTGGTGGGCTCGTCGAGCAACAGGAGGTCGGGCTGCCCGACGACGGCCCGGGCGAGCAGCACGCGGCGCTTCATGCCGGCCGAGAGTGATTCAAAGGCCGTGGTGCCGTCGAGATCCATGCGGCCGATGATCTGCGCGACGGCCTGGTCGCGCTGCCAGGCGGCATCGGCGGCCGACGACGCCGGCAGCCCGGATGCCACGATGTCGTGCACGTGGCCGGCGACATCCTGCGGCACGTCCTGCTGCAGCAGGGCGACGGTGGCTCCCGGCGCGAAGTCCACCGTTCCGGCATCGGGCTGGAGGGCTCCGGCGATCAACCGCATGAGCGAGGTCTTGCCGGCGCCGTTGCGGCCGAGCAGCCCGATCCGCTGGCCGGCCTCGACGTGGCAGGTCACGCCGTCGAGCAGGGGCGGGCCGCGAAAGCGGAGCGAAACATTGCGAACGGTGACGAGCGGCATCCATCGACTCCGTGAAAATCAAACGGCCCCCCTCACCGCCCTCCTGCGGCCGACCATGTTGGCCTGGCCCACCTGCTGTTGCGACGACGGCATGAATCTTTGAGCGCCAAAAAACCAACGGCAACCGGCGAACCTGCTTTGATACTTTGCTCAACGGCAACCGCCGCCGTCCACCCCGCACTTCTCCGGAGCCAGACAGGCGGTGTGCTTGGTGCCGAGGTAGAAAAGCAGCCCGGAAGGCGTGACCTCCACCCCGGCAACCGGATACTGCGAGATCGCTCCCTCCTCGTACTCAACCTCGACCGGCAGATCATCGCTCTTCAGCACGGGCCCGGCGATCTCGATGATCTTTGCCAGTTTCGTCGTGTGGAGCCGATGGTCTTTGTCGTCGGCAACCCAGATCTGGAGCAGGCAGGAAGCAAGGGACCGGATCGTGCCGCCGCAGTCGATGAAGTCCTTCTGAACACGCCCCACTTCGGTGATGTGGTAGTGCTCCGGAACGAACGACCTGTCCGGCAGCGTCCAGTGCATCTTCGCCTCAGGATGGGCGGCAAGAACCGCCCGAAACTCTGCAACTGTCATCGACACCCTTTCATTGAGAGCCATCCAGGGATGAGAGCAAGGCCAACACCTTCTTCTCGATTACATTCCGAACGCCCCGAAACTGCTCGGGCGACATCTCCCGAGGATCCGGGATCTGCCAGTCCTCGCGCCGGGCAGCGAGCACGAGCGGACATTCGTCTCCGCACCCCATTGTAACGGCCACGTCCACAGCCTTGCCGTTGAAGGCCTCCACGCCCTTGGATTGGTGAACAGTCAGGTCATATCCCAACTCTTTCATGGCCTCGATTGCCTTGGGATTGATACGACCCGATGGCCGTGAACCGGCGCTCGCTGCCTGCACCCGGCCTCCGCCGTGCATCCGGACAAAGGCTTCGGCCATTTGACTGCGATTCGAATTTTCGACGCAGACGAACAGAACGGTCTTCACGAACACCTCCCGATGTCGCCAGAGCCGCAGCATGGCGACGAATGAATGCAGCGGCACAGCGGCACGCTCGCCAACGCCCCGGCAACCGGAGCGACGATGTAGACCCAGACGTGGTCGAGTTGCATCGCCACGACCGCCGGCGCCAAGGAACGAGCCGGGTTCATCGACGCCCCGCTGATCGG
>CAZONY010000541.1:0-1655 GCA_964581215.1 uncultured Chitinophagaceae bacterium
AACCCCCCCTTCGTCCCGGGGCCGATGATCTCGGCGGGCGTCGTCTTGCCCACGCCCGGCGGGCCGTAGAGGATCACCGACCCGAGCCGGTCGGCCTCGATGAGCCGCCGCAGGAGTTTGCCATGGCCGACGACGTGCTCCTGGCCGGCGTAGTCGGCCAGACGCCGCGGCCGCATCCGCGCGGCCAGGGGCGCGGCCCGGGCGATGTTGGCTGCCCGAGACGCGGAAAACAGGTCGGCCATGGCGTGCCTCAGCCTCCGGGAATCTCGACCGCTGACGGGCAAAGGCGACCACCACGCCGCCGGCCAGGCCCGCCGCTCATGATGGCTTCGCCGCGCCGATGCCGGCCCAGATGAACTCAATGGCCGCATCGATGTCGGGATGGAGGCTCTTGTGCACCGGGCAGGTGTGCGCCGCCTGCTCGAGAAGCTGCCGCTGCGGGTGATCGGCCGGCAGCGGGATCGTCAGCCGCGTCCGCAGGGATGCGATCCGCCGTGGTGCCTGCACGGTCATTTCCTTGAGCGTCTCGGCCCGCATGCCCGTGAGGTCGATGGCATGCCGCTGGGCCACGATCCCCATGATCGTCATCATGCACGCCCCCAGGGCCGTAGCCACGAGATCGGTCGGAGAAAAGCTTTCCCCCTTGCCGTGGTTATCGACCGGGGCGTCGGTGAGCAGCGTGGTGCCCGAGGGGCCGTGGACGGCCGCGCATCGTAGCCCTCCCTCGTACGTCGTCGTGATCTTCACCATGCGTGCGGCCTCCTCTCGCAAGGGCTCCTGCATCCACATCCTGGCAAACTGCCTATAACAGAGCTGGCGAGTTTATCCAATTTTTCTGGCTGGCACCGCGCTCATGGGATTTCGCACGCTTCGCAGCTGTGTCGATGTGCTCCGCCAGGAGGGGCACCTCGTGGAGATCGATGCGCCCGTCGACCCCCACCTCGAGATCGCCGAGATCCAGCGGCGGCTGTTCCGGGCCGGCGGGCCGGCCGTCCTGTTCACCAAGGCACGGGGATCCGCTTTTCCCATCCTCGTCAACCTCTACGGCACGCAGGCCCGCATCGAACGGATATTCGCCGACACGTTCGACCGCGTGCGGCGGCTGGTGGAACTCAAGATCGATCCTGCCGAGGCCCTGAAAAAACCCTGGCGGTACTGGCGCGCGCCGTATGACGCCCTCTCGATGCTCCCGAAGATGGTGCGATCGGGCCCGGCGCTCACGCGGGCGATCCCGCTCTCGCGACTGCCGCGGGTGACGAGCTGGCCCGGCGACGGCGGTCCGTTCATCACGCTGCCGGCCGTCTACACCGAGGATCCGCATCGCCCCGGCGCGAAGCATTCCAACCTCGGCATGTACCGCGTGCAGTTGGCGGGCAACGCCTTCGAACCCGATCACGAGGTCGGGCTCCACTACCAGCTCCACCGTGGCATCGGCGTGCACCACGCGGCGGCACTGGCCCGCGGCGAACCGCTCAAGGTGGCGATCTTCGTGGGGGGTGCGCCGGCCCTGGCTCCCTCGGCCGTGATGCCGTTGCCGGAGGGGCTCTCCGAGCTCACGTTCGCCGGCGTCCTGGCCGGCCATCGAATCCCGATGATCCGTCGCACGAATCGCCCTGCCGTCTACGCCGAGGCCGACTTCGTGATCGAGGGCACGG
>CAZONY010000542.1:0-1642 GCA_964581215.1 uncultured Chitinophagaceae bacterium
GAAACACTATGCCGAAAACGTGTTGCTCCTCAGCGCATGCTCTTCTCGGCGACCCATGTCCCAACAGTCCGTTGTCATTCCGGCCGCGAGCCGTTGAGTTTCTGGATGAGAAACGTGTCTCTGTCGGGGTATTCCTTCACGTCCCGCACGCCGTTGATCTTCAGGTAGCACTCGTGACCGACGGCATCCGACTTCTCCTTCGCCTTTACGCCAAACAGCAGGTGGTGGATGCCATGGTTCGCGTTTTTCGACGGAACCGTCGGCTCACCCCAGCAGGTCATGAACAGCGGCGGATCCTTGGCATCGAGATGGTTGATCGGCGAGAACTCGGCGAACGTGGCCTTGTGCTTGGCCAGGTTTTGCATAACGGCTTCCGTGCCCGGCTCGCCGACAGCCTTGAAGATCATCGGATGGGAGAGCACCGCGGGGCCGACCCATTCCTGGATCACCTCCGGCTCGATCGACGACTGCGGCACGTCGACGGCAGCCGCCGCGACCCTCGTCGATTCGCGAAGCACGGGATCCTCGGCCTTCGGGTCGGCAAGGTCGTCGTGGAACAGGAGCCACATGCACGTGCAGCCGCCGGCGCTGCCGCCCGTCACGGCGATCCTGTCCTTGTCGATGTTCCACTCCGCGGCCTTGGAACGGAGGAACTGAATGGCCCGGGCGGCATCGTGCACCGGCGCAGGCAACGGATGCTTATCGGTCAGCCGGTACGAGATGGAGGCGAAGGAGATGCCGTTGTCGAGAAACACCTGCCAGCCTCCGGGGCTGTTGCCGTCGCCCTTGTCGCCCAGATACCAGCCGCCGCCATGGATGTTCACGAGCAACGGCCGGGGGCCATCCCCATCCGCGGCCCAGAAGTCGAGAACATTCCGCTCGTCGGGCCCATATTGAACGGCCCGGTGCGTCGCGCGGCCTCCGGCCTCCAGGAGAGTCTTCCAGGTCGTCCCATCCTCCGACACCGCGATCCCATAACCTTTGACGACGCGGTCGTGGTGTTGGGGCGTGGGGCTGCGGTCACGGCTCCAGGCAACGCGGTTGATTTCGGCAGGCTCCGCGAATTCAAGCTGCACCCAGCCGCCTCCGCGTTCGCTGGGCATCCACGATCGTGCATTGCCATATTCACCATCGTTGATGTGTTCGAGTGTATGCGCCTCGTAGCCGGCGAACGTGCTCGATGCCGTGGGCTTCGCCGTCCGGGCGACGTTCGGGCCGTCGGTGGCAAAGACCTCGAGTTCGTCGATGCAGGGTTCCATATTTCCGGCAGTTGAAAGAATTTCGAAGCGGAGAAACTTGGCCCGCACCGCGGGGAACTCCTCGACGTTCTCCCCAACCGACACCTTGGGCCGCACGGTTTTCGCGGCCGATTGAGTTTCCGCGGTGACACTCGAATCCCAGAAGAACGGTACAGTGAAAGCCGCCAAGGAAAGAACGAGCGTGATACACCGTAGTTTCATCGTGAGCGGCTCCAGGCGAGTTGGGGGATTCACGGCAACTCGCTGAGAGTGTCCTCCCTTGGCATGGTCGGGGGCAAGTCTCTGAATGCGCATAACTGTTGCGGCTTTGCGCATCGCCATCCTTCTTCTGCCCCTTCGGTTCGGCTGATCCGCTTCGCGCGGCCGATTCTTGCCGAGGTTCC
>CAZONY010000543.1:0-1635 GCA_964581215.1 uncultured Chitinophagaceae bacterium
ACTTGCTTCGCCGCCCTCCGGCGGCAAAAAACCGGCCCTCCAGGCCTTGCCGCCCGCTTCACGCAAGTCTCGCCATCCTGGCCTCGACTTGCTTCGCCGCCCTCCGGCGGCAAAAAACCGGCCCTCCAGGCCTTGCCGCCCGCTTCACGCAAGTCTCGCCATCCTGGCCTCGACTTGCTTCGCCGCCCTCCGGCGGCAAAAAACCGGCCCTCCAGGCCTTGCCGCCCGCTTCACGCAAGTCTCGCCATCCTGGCCTCGACTTGCTTCGCCGCCCTCCGGCGGCAAAAAACCGGCCCTCCAGGCCTTGCCGCCCATCTGGCGCAAGCTTCAGCGCGGCGGGCGACGCTACTCGTCGTTCCGGCTGCCCGTGAGATAGCTGGCGTAATAGAGGAGCGTGAGCACGCTCTGCAGCGTGGCCGCCACGTAGGTCCAGGCGGCCGCATTCAACACCCGGTTCACGGCCGGCATCTCGGCGTCGGGCACGATGCCGAGATCGACGAGCGCCGCCTTCGCCCGGTTGCTGGCGTCGATCTCCACCGGCAGGTTCACGAGTTGGAAGAACACGGTGCCACCAAACAGGAGCAGCCCCAGCCAGGCCACTGGCTGGAGGGCCAGCGCCAGCCCGAAGATGAACACGATCACGCCGAGCCCGCTGCCGAAGTTGGCCACGCCCACGGCCGCGTTACGGATGCTCATGAGCGGATAGCGCTGGGCGTCTTGGATGGCATGCCCGGCCTCGTGGGCGGCGATGCCGACCGCCGCGAGCGAACGCGTGCCATAGACCGCCTCCGAGAGCCGCAGCATCTTGGTCCGCGGGTCGTAGTGGTCCGAGAGCATGCCCTGGGTCGGCTCGATGCCCACGTCCGTCGCGCCGACCGAATCGAGGATGTGCCGGGCGGCCGCGGCGCCCGTCAGCGGTGCCGGCTCCCGGGAGGCTGCCGTAAATGAGGATTGGACCCGCCATTGGGCCCACATCGCCAGGAGCACGGCAGGGGCGGTGATCAGCATCAGCCAGGGATCGAAGAAAATCGGCGGCATGGGTCAGCGTGTTCCTTGCGAGGGCTTCGGCATGAGTCCGTGGAAATCGAAGGTATTCTAGGCGTCCGGTCCAGTGTCGCCGCCAGACGAATCCACGATCATGTTCTACGCCTTTCCCGGGGTCTTGGTTCGCGGTCCCGTGCGACCACGGTGGCTGACGGCGGCGGTCTGCCTGGCCGTCGGCCTGATCTGCGGCTGTGACCGTGCCTGGTCACCCGGCACCGACGACCAGGCCGAGGCAGGCCGTTCGATCGACCGGGCCGCGCTCTGCCGCCGGATCGACGCGGTTTGTGCGCAGGCCCGCGACGCCCGCCGGCTCGATGCCTCGGTGCACGGTGCCTGGCAGGTGGTCCACGGCATCCTCGCCTTCGGCCCCGAGTTTCCGCTCGCCCATGACGGCCGCGTGTCGCCCGCGCTCGACTACCTGCTCGGCGGCGGGGCGATCACGGGCTGGACGCTTCGTCCGGCCTCGCCCGGCGTGCGGGCGATCGTCGAGGGAGGCAGCACGATGGCCCAGGGTCATCCCGACCAGTGGCTCGGCTACCTCTCCCAATGCGGCCTGGCGGCCTGTGGCCGGGGCGGCGTGCCGCTCGACAC
>CAZONY010000544.1:0-1628 GCA_964581215.1 uncultured Chitinophagaceae bacterium
AACGGCCGCGTGCTGCGGTTCGACGGGTTCTATGCGATCAGCGGCACGCCCCGCGACGACGGCGACCAGGTGCTCCCCGATTTCGAGAAAGGGGCGACCCTGGCCCCCTTCACCATCGAGCCGCGGCAGAAGTTCCAGGCGCCCCCCCCGCGGTATTCCGAAGCCACGCTCGTCAAAAAGCTCGAGGAGGAAGGAATCGGCCGCCCCTCCACCTACGCCAGCATCATCAACGTGATCGAGAACCGCGGCTACGTGGAGCAGCGCGACCGCCGCTTCTACGCCACGGCGCTCGGCGAAGCCGTCACGGGCTTTCTCAAGGAGGGCTTCGAGAATCAGTTCATCGAGATCGGCTACACGCGGGAGATCGAGCAGGAACTCGACCAGGTGGCCCAAGGGGCGAAGCAGTGGACGGACGTGCTGCACGAATTTCACGACGAGCTCAAGCCGAAGCTCGAGACGGCGCTGGAGCAGGATCATGTGAAGGGAAAGGGAGAGCCCTCTCCCTACGCGTGCCCCGTCTGCGGCCGCCGCCTCGAATACCGCCTCGGCAAGAGCGGCCGATTTCTGTCCTGCAGCGGCTACAACGAGAAGATCGTCGAGCCGCCTCCCGCGCCCGCGAAGAAGCCGGCCAAGGGAGCGAAGAAGCGGAAGCCGGCCAAGCCGAAGGAGGTGCCGGCCTGCACCTTCGCGATCCCCGTCGATCGCGACGGCAAGCCGCGGCAGCCGGAGCAGATCGACCTCCTTTCCCCGGCCGGCGTGCCGATGGTGAAACGGACCGGCCGCTTCGGCGACTTCCTCGTCGAAGACAAGCCGCGGCCCCCCAAACCCCGCGGCAAGAAGGCCCAGGAAGCGGCTGCGGAGCCGCCTCCCTTCATCCTGAACCTCGACAAGAAGGGGGCCATCAAGTTTCCGTCGCCCCCGCCGGTGCTGACCGACATCGTCTGCCCGAAGTGCGGCGACTTCATGAACCTCCGCGACGGCAAGCGGGGCCCGTGGCTCGGCTGCCGGGCGTTTCCGAAGTGCCGGGGCCGGGAGGCGTTCGGCAAGCTGCCGGAAGCGAAGCAAAAATCACTCCAGACCGAACTTGAGGCCCATCTCCGCGGCCAGACGAAGCTCCATCTCACCCGCCGCGACGGCGCGACGCCGGTCGTGGAAGGCACGCCGATGGCCACCCTGCAGATCGAGGGCGGCGTCGCCGAGCTCCCGCGCTTTGCGGAGTAAATGCAGGCCTCCGCGAGGGGTTGCCCGGAGGGCCGGAGCGAACGTCCGGCGACATGGCACGGGCAACCCCGAGCCGCTCACACCCAGGGCATGTCGACGGAAAACGTCGGCGGCGTGTCGTCCAGGGCCACGGCGTAGGCGGTCGCGTGGGAACGGCAATGGGAGATGCTCACGAGCACGCAGCGGATTCCCATGCGGTCGGCGATCTCGCGGGTGCCCCCCAGGAGCGTGGCGGTCGGCCGCCCTCCCGCGCCGTTGATGATCTCGATGTCCCGCCAGGAGATGCCCTTCCGCCAGCCGGTTCCGAGCGCCTTCAGCACCGCCTCCTTCGCCGCCCAGCGACCGGCGAAGTGCTGCGTGGCCATCCGGCGGCTGCGGCAGTAGTCGATCTCGGCCTGCGTGTAGAC
>CAZONY010000545.1:0-587 GCA_964581215.1 uncultured Chitinophagaceae bacterium
TGCTTCCTGAGCACGTGATCACCGTCGTCTACCGCCGGCCGGAGGAGGCTTGGGCTCATTACTGGGCAAGCACGCAGGGCCGGCGGCGTCTGACGGTGTTTCAGGAATTTCTGCCCACGTGGTGCGAATACAACGCGGCCATCGTCGCAGTGCTCCGGACGGCCTCGATGCCCTGGATCGTGGTGCCGTACACGCGGCTGATGGAAAGCGACACCGAATTTCGGAGGCTCGAGGACTTTATCGGCAGGCCACTTGCCGACCGTCGGCAGCGCGTCATGCGACGCAGCCACGCCACCCGCGGTGCGGCCTATGTCGCCGCACGGGCATGGCACGCCTGCCGGGGTGGCATGCATGTGGAAACGATCACCGCCGCGCTCGACGCGCTCGCCTCGCAAGACGCTCGTTCAGGAAAGTGAGCGGGTCGCTCACAGGCCGGCATGTGCCATCAGCCGTGCGATCCAGTGTGGCCGGCGGCCGATCACGAGGCGGTGGGGGCAGACCGCGAATCCCTCGGGAATACCGCGATGTCGGCGCAGGCTTTCGGCACAGTTCGCCGTGATCATGCCACGGTGGGTACTCTCGCCAAA
>CAZONY010000545.1:597-1626 GCA_964581215.1 uncultured Chitinophagaceae bacterium
GGGCATGATCGGCAGGCAGGCTCGCTCGGGCGTGCAGCTCGTCCATCTCCTTGGCCGATGGGATCACCTCGGGAAAGCCTTCGAAGAGCCGTCGGAGCACCTTGGCGCGCAGAAACTGGTGGAGCCAGATCTGTTTGTAATCCGTGCGGCGATGAAACGTGAGTGCTCCGCAGCGATGGGTTTCGGGAGCCCCGCGGTTCCGTGACGACCGGCGTGTGAACGATAGCCCGGCGACGGCCGACGGCTGCGCCTCGAGGCCGGCGGACAGGCTTCTCACCACGGGAAGGTCGAGCCAGATCGGATACTTGTCGTCGATGCACCAGTACACCCAGGCGTCATCGTCCAGGCCGGCGAGCAGGCCGAGCACTGCGGCTCGGAAGCGACCGCGTCCCTCACCTTCGGCGGTGGCGACGAGTTCGACGAGTGCTGGCCGCCGTGCGGCCACCTCCCGCGTGGCATGGCCATCGGGAAGGCGAAACAGGAAGGGGTGATCGGGCCAAACCTCGCCATAGGCATCGATCATGTGCTCCGTGAGCGGGGCATAGCGCTGGCAGGTGAGGACGATCGCTGGAATCCGGGTCATCATGCCGCCCGGGCCGTGGCCCGCCACGACGATGGCCGCCAGCCCAGCGATGCTTCGAGGGCCTGCTCATGCGGCTCGAAGGCGATCTCCAGCCTCCGCCGCGTGGCGGCATCGATGAATGCTGGAGCAAGACTGACATTATTCGGCACGAAGGTGGCGGGCCGCCACGCCTCCAGCCCGAGAAACCGGCAAACGTCGTCGAGCACCGAACCGGGATCGCCGAAGAGCCGGCCGGCATTTATCAGGAGCAGCTGGCTGTCCGGAAAAACCCTCCGGTAGCGTTCGATCAGTGGGGCGTACTGGCCACGGGAGCGATAGGAGAAGTATTGATGAACGGGGCTGAGGTAGCGCGGGTCGTCCAGCATCCGCTCCTCCTCTCCGGCCAGTCGCTCGTCCTCCGCATCGATCGCGTCGGAGAACGAGAGTGGTTCACGCCCGTCGCGAAG
>CAZONY010000546.1:0-1622 GCA_964581215.1 uncultured Chitinophagaceae bacterium
GGGCACGAAAGCGGTGAAAGAAGAGGCGGCATGCGTGGCTGGCGCCACGTTTGGCGGCCCTGATGGGCAGTCATCGCCGCCTAGGGCACGAGATCGAACCGCAACGGCTCCCGCTGGTCAGGCCCCACCGTCGCCGTGAGTGTGCTGGTCGTGTCGGACCAGTATTTCTGCGGGATGTTCGGATACGCGACCAACGGATCGGGGCCTCTCATCGGAGGGGCGGCGTCAGATGGTGGCGGGACGACCGAGACCACATAGGATCCGGCCGGCACGCCTTCGGCAACCCTGAAGCAGCCCTCCGCGTCGAGACGACCGCCCAGCACGATGCCGCTGTCGCGCGAAAAGAGCGACACGATCCCATCAGTCACCGGCTCGCCCTGAAACCGCACCTCGCCTGAGACCGGAAACCGCGCCGGTCCGGCCGGCCCGCAGCCCTCCGCGCCGGCCAAGACGAACGCGACCAGAAGCCAAAGAAAATCATGCCGCATGGTGAAGTTGCCTCGTGCCTCGGACCGGGCCTAGTCAGCGCTCGCGTTTTGACCGTCGTTGCGGCGGCCAAGACGCAGGAGCGTGGTGAGCGAGATATCGTTGCTGAGGAATCGAACGCCGCCATCCGCCAGAAGCCCGTGGAGACCGCTCCCGTGCATCGAGGTGAGGACGGTGTTGTTGCTCCATGGATATTCAGAACCCGTGGGAAACGTACTGGTCTGCAGATTGAGGCCGTATCGCAAAGTCGTCATCCCGGTGATAAACATCTCATGTGTCGTGCTTGTCAAGTCTTTCGGAAGGCAGGAGGACGGACCCCACGCCAAGGAGCCGGCCCATCCGCCCAGATAGGTGCTCGTCATCGGGACCTTGTTCACCAATCCCGACTGTTCGGCGATCATGAGCGTTTTCGATGTGCCATCCGACACTTCGTCCAGCCTGACCGTCCCGAATGGAAACAGGCATCCGTTTTGACAGACGATGCCCTTTGAATTACCGGCCGAGTTCATGTCGGCGGAGCACAATTGCGAGCTGTTTGATCCCCAGGCGGCGCTGTAGGCGCCGGCAATACCCACGTAGTGATGCGTCTGGCCGCGGTCTTTGTTATTCATGCTCAGCGTGTTGGTGGGGGGATTGACCGTGCCGTTGAAAGTTGGATCGGTGGTGGTCGATGGGCATCGGTAGACGCCGACCACCAGACCCTTCAGCACACTGAAGGCCCCCGTGCCATACGTCCAACTGCCGAAACCGTCATTACGTTGGCTGGCGTATCCGCTGGCGGTGCTGGGAGTCGCCGCATTCAGCGTGTCAAACAGGCGTTGCTCGCCGAGATAGGGCAACAGCCGCGACCGCCAGTTGGGCAGGTGCCATCCCGTGTTCGTACTGGCCGGCCCCCCCGCCGATCCCATGGGGAAGGCTCGGAAGGCGTCGTGGTAGCCGTGCACCCCGAGGCCGATCTGTTTCATGTTGTTCATGCAGGCAGACCGCCGGCTGCTCTCGCGCGCCGCCTGCACGGCCGACAGAAGTAGGCCCACGAGCACGCCGATGATGGCGATTACGATCAGCAGTTCGACGAGCGTGAACCCCGCCCTCGTCGATCGGGGGGGCGTCGCATGCATGGTGCCACCTCACTTTGA
>CAZONY010000547.1:0-1621 GCA_964581215.1 uncultured Chitinophagaceae bacterium
TGGCGGCGAGCGAGCGGGCCCGCGAGCCGGGCGGCATCCTGCAGCGGCTCGCGCTCGGCACCGCCATCCACCAGCCGTGGCTGCACGGGAAGGAGCAAGGGGGCATGTACGGAATCCGCTACGGGGCGGAATCCCAACAAGACCAGGTCGCCCGCTACCTGCACTACGAGCGGGCCTTCCTCGACGGTGAACTCGATCCCGCGTTCAAGGACATGACGACCTGGGAATGCCGCTTCATCACCGATTCTCCCTACAGCAACGAAGACCTGGCGTGGATCCGCGAGATGATGCGGACTTACCGTCCCGACCTGATCACCATGCCGGACTACAAGTGGCGCTACGTGCGGTTCATCAAAACCGACGTGCCCTACTGCAGCACGAGGCATGATCCGACGCTGGGATCTCGAGCCCAGGAGGAGATCGCGCTCGGCGGCATCTGCGGTCGCCGGGCGTTCCTGGGCCGGCTGACGACGCGGGCCTTCGGCATCCCCTCGCGGGCCTCCACGCAGACCGGCCACGGCGCCATGAGCCATTGGACGCCCGACGGCTGGGTGATTTGTCTCGGGGCGGGGTGGGAGCACGCCTGGTGCGGCCCCCAGGGCGGGCTCGACTTCCTGCTCGACTCCCAGGCGCGGGAGTTTGCCGACGACTATCGGAAGGTGCTGCGGGCCCAGTGGATCGGCGACGCCTGCGGCGAGGACGACGTGAGCATCCAGCACGGCCGGTTCGGCAAGGGAGGCGGCTTCTGGGACGGCCTGGCGTTCTGCCTCAAGCAGTTGGTCGTGAAGGCCGCCGAGGTGAAGGCGCTCGAACTGGTCGGCGGGATGAAACTCGGCGAGTCCGACGAACTGCTCGGTGACGAAATGGCCCCGGTGATCGAGATCCCCGCGGACTTCCGCGAGGTTCGTGTCGCCGACGACGGCTCGATCACGGTGCCGGCGGTCGCCTATTCGTCGCCCCGCAGGAGCACCGATCGGGTGGTCCCGATGAAGAGCCACGGCGAGGGTTACCAGCTCCACTACTCCCGTCTCGGCACGCAGCCCGAACTGGTCAAATATCAGTTCGAGGTTCCGGCCGCCGGCAGGTATGCGATCACCGGCGAGGTCGCCACCGTCGCGCCGAAGCAGCAGATGCTCGTCCGCATCAATCGGGAGGAGCCCGTGCCCTTCGACATGCCCTTCACGAAGGGGGCCTGGATGGAAACCGCTCCGCTCGAGGTGTCGCTCCCCCAGGGCAAGGCCACGATCAGTGTCACCGCGCGGGCCGGCAATCGAGGCGTCAGCATCAGGGGCTGGCGTCTCGTGCCGGTGAAGTGACCTGGCAAGGCATTTCGACGGAGGCGACGGCAACATGCGTGGTGGAATCTGGGCAGTGGTCCTCGTGGCTGGCTGTTGCCTCGGGCCCGTCGCGGCTGCCGAGAAGCAGGCGGCGGCGATCCCGGAGGCCGCCATCGCCGAGCTGGGCTCGGCCCTTACCGCAACCAAGGCGGAGTCGTCGCCGGCCCGGCAGCGGCTGGCGCTCAAGCGGGTGCTCCGCGACGGCGAGAAGCTGATCGAGGATCATCCGGATGCGGCCAACCGGTTCGAGATCCTGTCGATCCTCTTCCGCGGGCAGCAGGCCC
>CAZONY010000548.1:0-1621 GCA_964581215.1 uncultured Chitinophagaceae bacterium
CATGAAGCCCACGAGCACGTTGCGACCGAGGGCCAGCTCGCCCTTGAACGTGGCGGCCCCGTCGGCGATCACGTCGCCTTTTTCGACCTTCTGCCCAAGCGCGACGATCGGACGCTGGTTTTGGCACGTGCGCTCGTTGAGGCCGACGTATTTCCGCAGCCGGTAGACGTCCGGAGCCCCGGACGACGGCAGGATTTCGATCGTCTCCGCGTCGACGTAGGAAACGGTGCCCTTGCGGGCGGCCCGCACCAGCAGCCCGGAGTTGGCCGCCACGTCGCGCTCCATGCCGGTGGCCACGATCGGCGGCTCCGTGACGAGGAGCGGCACCGCCTGCCGCTGCATGTTGGATCCCATCAACGCCCGGTTGGCGTCGTCGTGCTCGAGGAAGGGGATCAGGCCGGCGGAGACACCCACCATCTGGCTCGGGGCCACGTCGATGTACTCGATCCGGTCTGCCGGAACGAGCACGAAGTCTCCCCGGTAGCGGGCGATGATCGTGTCGCCTTGCAATTTCCCATCGACGACGGTGGCGTCGGCCGGGGCCAGGTAGGCGTCGTGCTCTTCGTCGGCCCGCAGCCAGACGACATCGTCCGTCAGCCGACCCTTCACGATCTTGCGATAGGGCGTGACGAGAAACCCGTAGGAATCGACCCCCGTAATGCGAGATGTGCACGTCCCGCACCTCGAAGCCGGCCCGCTTGCGATTGAGACCGCCCGGCCCCAACGCCGAGAGCCGCCGCTCGTGGGTGAGCATCGAGAGCGGATTGGTCTGGTCGACGACCTGGGAGAGTTCGCCCCGGCCAAAGAAGTATTCGATGGCGGCCGAGATGCTCTTCGGATTGATGAGCGTCCGCGGCGACATCTCCGTCACGTCCTTCAGGCTCATTCGCTCCTGAACCGTGCGACGAAGTTTGAGGAAGCCCTTTCGCAGCTCGTCGCTGGCCAACTCGTCAATCGTCCGCAGCCGCCGATTGCCGAGGTGGTCGATGTCGTCGACCTCGACCTCGCCCTCGCCTTCGCTCAGCTGGAGCATGTACCGAATGGCCGCGATCAGGTCGTCGGCACGGAGCGTCATCTCGGTCTCAGGCACGCTCAGGCCAAGCTTCCGATTGATCCGGAAGCGGCCCACGCGACCGAGCCGGTAGCGATTGGTATCCTTGAACTTCTCATCGAACAGCGCCGTAGCCTTGTCGAGGGCGGGCGGATTCCCCGGACGGAGCCGCTGGTAGATGCGAATCAACGCGTCCTGATGGCTCGGGGCCACGCTGGTCCGCCGCCGGGCCTCGTCGGCATCCTCGCGGAGGCTGTTCATGATCAGGGGCACCTTCTGCTCCTGCATGACCTCGATCCCCTTCAAACCGGAGGTGCAAATCAGCTCCGCCTGGTCATGGGTGATCTTGCAGCCCGCATCGACGATGATCTCGCCGGCTCGCTCGCTGCCCTTGGGATAGACGACGTCATCGACGGCAATCCTGCCTTCGAGCTTCGCGACGTAGCGACCGCCCTCGGTCTTCGCTTTTTCCGTCTTGTAGAAGAGCTTGAGGATCTCCGCGTCGCTGGAGAACTTCGGATCCATCGCCCGCAGCAGCGTGAGCGCGGAAAACTTGCCGCTCTGGTCGAT
>CAZONY010000549.1:0-1617 GCA_964581215.1 uncultured Chitinophagaceae bacterium
GGCAAAAGTCGCGTCGCGGGCGAGGATACGCCCAATGCTCCGCGAGCGTTCGCCGCCCCCCTTCGCCTCCTGTTCTCCCGATGTGGCGCAGGCTGTGCCCCATGAATAGGGATGTGGAATAGGGCCGTGCTGGCCGACTCAAGTCCGCCCCCATGTGCGGCCCTCGAGCAGCCGACTGGCGAACACCTGCCGTTGCAAGCACACTGATCCCGATGCGTCTTCTCCGAGGCAACTCCACCGCCCCCTCCCCGCCCTCCGAGACCACCTGCGCGGCGGTCACGGTGGCGCTGGCCACCTATCTGATCGGCCTCGTGCTGTCGATGATGGGCAACACCGGAAGCGGCGGATCGACGCTGGTGACGACGATCAAGAACCGGCTCTTCTCGCCCTGGATGGTTCCCGCCTGGCTTGACCTCGGCTTCGACTACCGCCTCACCCACGGGCTCGATGACGATGCCCGGCACCATTTCGAAGTGCGGCCGTACGGCGCTCCCACGGCGGAGCCGATCCGCGTGCCCGGCGACCGCTCGGGCGAATCGGCGGCGCGATGGCGAAGACTGGCCAAAGCGGTCGTCGCCGCCAACGATGATCCCGACCGGGCGGCGTTGCTGCCGACGGCGATCGGCATCGGCATGATGGCGAAGGCGGAGAGCGACGACGTGCTCGTGAGGGTAGTGCGACAGCCGCCGCCCGATCGCACCGGGCCGCCGGTGGCGACACAGCAGGCGTTCGCCGCCCGCATCCGGCTCGTGGCCGGCCAGCCACAGCTCATCCGTCAGGAGCCGAAGGGCGAGGTGGCTCCGGTCGTGCCGCACCCGGCCGCGGGGGATGCGCCATGAGCCCGCCCACCCGCCCGGCGGATCAGGCGTCATCGGCAGCGGCCTTGTTCGCCGCACCCGGGATCGGCGGCACGTGGATGCGGTTCTGGTTCACGCCCGCCGACGGGCGGCCGCTCGCGATCGTCCGCATCGCCGCCGCGGCGCTCGGGCTCGCGCTGTTGGGAACGTTCGCCCCGGACGCGATCACCTGGTTCGGCCCCGGCGGTGTGCTGCCTGTGGAAACCGTGGCCGCCTGGCGTGGCCCGTCCGGCTTCTCGCTCTTCGACCTCGCCTCCACGGCGTCGGCCGTGCGCATCCTCATGGGCCTGACGGCGGCCGCCTTCGGCCTGCTCCTCGTGGGATTGCTGACGCCGCTGGCGGCCATCGCGGCGGCGGTGCTCTGGGCATCGCTCCTCAATCGCGGCCCCATGCTGGCCGGCCCGGCGGACGACTGCCTGGCCATCCTGCTGTGGTGCGTGGCGATCGGTCCCTGCGGAGGGCATGCCTCGATCGATCGCCTGCTCCGTGACCGCCGCGGCATGGCGCCGCCGATGCCCTCGTGGCGCGCCCGCCTCGCCCTCGGCCTGATCCAGGTGCATGCGGCCGCGATCGCGGTCGGCGCGGCCTTAGCGCAGCTCAAAGGAGACGTGTGGTGGAATGGCACGGCGGCATGGTGGCTGGCCGCCCGCGGGCCTGCCTCGCTCGTCGATGTGGCCGGCGCCTTCACGCGATCAGAGCTGCTCGTGAACGCCGTCACGCACGCGATCATCGGCTTCGAAATCGTGTTCGCCGTGGGCCT
>CAZONY010000550.1:0-1024 GCA_964581215.1 uncultured Chitinophagaceae bacterium
ACCGAGGCTCTTGAGGTAGTCGCGGCGGGTCAGCATCGGTCAACTCCTGCGGCTGCGTTCAGCGTATCAGTTGAAACTCGGGCAGCATCACCACGGCCCACAGGCAGTCGGCGACGCTCTCCCGGGTCGGTGTCGGGCCAAGGATCGCGCGGGCCGCCTCCATCTCGCCGCCGGTGGGCGGCCGGGACAGGGCGGCGGCGAAGATCCACTGCGTCATGGTAGCGGCATCGGGGCCGGTGTCCGCGAGGATCCGGGCTCCGCCCGTCCCGAACTGGTCGTACAGCCCCTGTTCATTGGCAAGCTGGATCGCCTCGAGCGTCGTGAGATCGGCCGGGCGGCTCGTCACCACCTGGTCGCGGTTCGGCCGGCCGAGCGCCGCCATCAGGGGCGTGCACTTGACGAGCACGGCCCGAACCATCGGCAACGGCCCGGTCGCGGTGCCCTCGGCGACCAGCTCCGTGAAGGCGGAGTCGCCGGCGGCCCAGACCGTCTGATCTGTCGCGACCGCGGCCGGCTGCCAGTCGGCCGGCTGCTGGTCTTTGGCGTACCGCCCCTTGTCATCGGGCAGCGCGGTCGTCCACTGCCAGGAGTCGTCGGTTGCCACCGTCACATCGGCCCCGTCCGCGAGCCGGGCGCGAACCTCGAGCCGCAGCCCGGCAGCACCGCCTGCGTCGGTGACCACGACGAGCAGTTCGTTGTCGCCGGCCCGGAGCACATCGGTGACGAGTGTCGTCACCGGCGTCTGCCACTCCCCGGTCGTCGTGACCCTGCGACCGTTCAGGAACACGACGCCACCGTTGTCGGCCGTCGCAAGCAGCACGGCATTCGCAGCCGCGACCGGCAGCGTGAACGTCTTGCGAAAGGCCAGCTTCGCACCCTGCGCAGAGGTCGCTTCGGCATTGGACCAGATCCATCGTGCGGAGGGGGGCGGCGTGCCGGGCTTCGGCACGAACCGCTGGACCTTGGCCTCCGACTTGGGCGGCGCCGCACCGGTGAGTTGCCAGACGGCGTCGGTGAACTGTTC
>CAZONY010000550.1:1034-1614 GCA_964581215.1 uncultured Chitinophagaceae bacterium
GGCCGTCATCCGCCGCGGCAGCGGCCCCTTGAAGACGTAGTCGCCGCCCCGTGGCTGCCCCTCGACCGCGGGAGTGGCCGCGCCGTAGGCTTCCGCCGTGCAGATCGTCTCGAGGACGTGCTTCACGTCCCAGCCTGACCGCACGAGATCCCCGGCCAGCACGTCGAGCAGGTCCTCGCTCCAGGGCTTCGTACGGAGGCTGTCCACCGGGTGCACGAGGCCGCGGCCCATGAGCCGGTGCCAGAGCCGGTTGACGAGGTTCCGCGAGAGCCAGCCGTTCCGCGGGTCAGTGACGAGCGCCGCCAGTTGCTCGAGCCGCTTGGCACGGGGCGCCGCGGCATCCACCTGTCCCAGGTCGGCGATCGGGAGCTGCGCGGATGAGCGAGCCGGCCCAGGTGGCGCGGCTGCGGGCCCGCCTGCTGGAGTTCCTCAAATTCCGCGTGCTGGCGGCCCAGGAGGTGTTCGATCGCGATCTGCGCGATTGCGACGGCCAGCTCGATCCGCGCTGCCTGCGCGGCTGGTTGGCCACCTGTTGGCCGGAGGCGCTCGCCCTCAGCGATGCCGATTTGGTGGCCACCTT
>CAZONY010000551.1:0-1611 GCA_964581215.1 uncultured Chitinophagaceae bacterium
CCGTGGCGGGCGGATCTACGGCGAACTCGCCGGCGTGGGCATGTCGAGCGATGCGTCGCACATGGTGGCCCCCTGCACCGATCCGGCGCAAGCCGCGCGGGCGATCACGATGGCGCTCGACGACGCCGGCGTCGCGCCGGACGCGATCGATTACGTCAACGCCCACGCCGCCGGCACGCCCGTCGGCGACGTGGCCGAGGCGGGGGCGATCCGCCTGGCACTGGGCGCCGCGGCCGACCGCGTGCCGGTGAGTTCCACGAAGAGCATGTCGGGCCATCTCGTGAGCGGCGCCGCGGCCTTCGAGGCGGTGGCCTGCCTGGCGGCGATCCACAGGCAGGCGATCCCGCCCACGCTCAACCTCGACCATCCCGACGAGGCGTGTGACCTCGACCACGTGCCGCACGTCGCCCGGCCGGCGCGCGTCCGCACCGTGGCCAGCAACTCGTTCGGCTTCGGTGGGTCGAACCTGTGCCTCGTGCTCCGGGCCGCCTGACACCGTCCACCTCCATGCCCGTGCCCCTCCTCCCGTCAGGAACCATGTCGATGACAAGCCCGACATCCGCCCCCATGCCGGTCGCCGACATCGACGTATTGCTCGAACGCCTCGTGGCCGACTGGCACACGGTCGAGCCGAACCATGCCGAGACCGACCTCGTCGGCCGGATCTGTGATCTGCACCGTTTCAACTTCCTGCTCTGGCACGAGGAGGATATCGCCCGCTCCCCGGACGTGACCGACGCCCGGATCGCGCAGGTCAAGCGGGCCATCGACCGCTACAACCAGGCCCGCAACGACGAGAAGGTCGACGACTGGTTGATCGAGGAACTCGGCCGCCGGGGCATCGCGGCGGCCGCCGACGCGCCGGCCGCCACGGAGACGCCGGGCGCCGCGATCGACCGGCTCTCGATCCTGGAGCTTCGCCGCTACCACATGCGCGAGCAGATCGAGCGCACCGACGCCCTGCCGGAGCACCGCGAGAAGGCGGCGGCGCGGATGGCGGTGCTCGACGTGCAGCGCACGCACCTCGTCGAGGCGCTCGCGCGGCTCCTGGAGGAAATCTTCACTGGCCGGCGGCCGCTGCGGGTCTTCCGCCAGATGAAGATGTACAACGACCCGACGATGAACCCGTATCTCTACAAGGCCCGCACGGCATGACGGGGCTCCGGCCTGTCGCGACGGCTGGGAAAGCTGTCGTCCTCTGCCCACCGTGGCAGCCCAGGGCCGGAGGCCCGGGTTTCTCGGCCGCAGCGACCGGTGGTCGCGGAGGCCGAACCGCAGCGCGGCCGGGATGGCTCGCTCCGCGCTACTTCTTGATCAAATCCCGGACGGTCATCCCGCCGGGGATCATCGGCAGCACGTGCTCCTGGTAGGGCACCTGCACGTCGAGCAGCGCCGGGCCGGGAGCATCGATCAGCCGCTGGCCCGCCGGCACGAGGTCGGTCTGCTCCGCGATCGTCTCCGCCTGCCAGCCGAAGCCGCGGGCGATCGCCACGAAGTCGGGATAGCGGCTGGCCGGCGAGATGCCATTGCCCTGGCCGCAGGCCTCGGGATTGTCCACGGGCCCGAGGTAGGTGTGGGCCCGGTTGCCCTTGAAGAACCGGTCCTCCCACT
>CAZONY010000552.1:0-1610 GCA_964581215.1 uncultured Chitinophagaceae bacterium
CGTGAAGCCCGCGCTCCTGGCCGGCTCGCTCGACAACGTCGCCGCCCGCGAGGAGATCTTCGGCCCTGTCGCCTACATCGCCACGTTCGAAAACGAGGCGCAGGCGGTGGCCATGGCCAACGATACCGACTACGGCCTGGCCAACAGCGTGTGGACGAGCGACCTGGGGCGGGCGGCGCGGGTGGCCGAGTCGATGGTGGCAGGAAACAGCTGGATCAACGCCCACAACCTCTTTCCGCGGGGCGTGCCCTACGGCGGCGTCAACAAGAGCGGCGTCGGTGGTGGCGTGAACTCGATCGAGACGCTCTTCGATTACTGGCGCAGCCAGTCGGTCGTGCGGCCGCTGTGATGGTGTCGGCCGATGTCGTGATCGTCGGGGCGGGGCTGGCCGGGCTGGCCTGTGCGCGGGAACTCGTGCGCGGCGGGCGGCGGGTGGTCGTCCTCGAGGCTTCCGATCGCGTCGGCGGCAGGGTGGCTACCGACGAGATCGACGGGTTTCGCATCGACCGGGGCTTCCAGGTTTACAACGACGCCTATCCGGAGGGGCATCGGCAGCTCGATCTTCCGGCCCTGCACGTGGGCCGGTTCGAGCCCGGGGCGCTCGTGGCGGAGAATGGCCGACTGCGACGGGTGAGCGACCCGTGGCGGAGGCCGTTGGCCGCCTTCGGTGCGGTGCTCGACGGCACCGTGGGCATCGCCGACGGGCTGCGGACGGCCATGCTGCGCGGCGCGGCGATCCGTCGTGCGCGACTCGGCATGCTCGACCCTGACGCCCCGACGGCCGGCATCGAGCGGACGACTCGCGAGGAACTCGTGGCGCGCGGGTTCTCGGAGGCGTTCATCCGGCGATTTTTCGTGCCGTTCTTCGGCGGTGTCTTCCTGGAGCGGCGGCTGGAAACGGCGGCGCCGGTGTTTCTGTTCGACTTCGCGATGTTCTCGCTGGGCCGAGCCTGCCTGCCGCGGGGCGGCATGGCTGCGATCCCCGCGCAGCTGGCGGCGGCGCTTCCGGGGGGAGCGATTCGGCTGAACACCCGCGTGGCCAGCGCGGGCCCGGGCCGTGTGCGGCTCGACGATGGCGAGGAACTGGCCGCCGCGAGCGTGGTCGTGGCCACGGACGTTTCGACGGCGGCCCGCATCCTGCCGGAGCCGGTGCGGGGCGGGATGCCCGCGCGGCGGGAAAAATCGACGCGTCTCGTGGCCTTTTCCGCCGCCTGCTCTCCCTTGAAAAGCCCCACGCTCGTCGTCAGCGCGGAGGCATCCGGCCCGATCGACAACCTCACGGTGCCCTCGGACGTGGTGGCGGGTTACGCGCCGGCGGGCCGCAGCCTCGTCACCGTGTCGGTGCGAGAAGACTGGCAGGGGGAGGTCGCCGCGGTCGCCGACGCCATCCGCGACCAGGCGACGGGGTGGTTCGGCGCGGGGCCGCGGGACTGGCGGCACCTGGCGACTGTTGTCGTCCAGCACGCGCTGCCGGACGAGTCTCCGGCCGGCCGGCGGCTGCGGCCTCCGGCGCCCGAACTGGCCGCCGGCCTCTTCCTGTGCGGAGACCATGCGGCCAGCGGGTCGATCAACGGGGCGCTGGCGAGCGGTCGCCGCTGTGCCGAGGCCAT
>CAZONY010000553.1:0-1609 GCA_964581215.1 uncultured Chitinophagaceae bacterium
ACGGATCGCGCGATCCCCGCCAGGGCAGGTCCCGCTTCGCGCGGGCATACCAGGCCAAGAGCGGCTCGACGATCGGGGTGGTCTTCATGACGCTTCGTGCAGGCTGTGTTTCGTGCCATGCAGCAGGATCGCCAGGGCCACGCCAGGCCGGGCCCAGGCTGGAAACGGATACCGTCGTTCATGGAGATACTTCAAGAGATCGATATCGTTGATGTTGCGGAGGGGACCGAGGGCATGACGGAGCAGTCGTCCGATCGAGTGGGTTTTTCCGCGGCGATAGCCTTCCATGTCGAACGTGCTTGACACGTCAGCCAGTCGTCCATCGGCCTCGGCCTGGAGCAACACCCGGGCGCACTTGTAGCACCGGCCGCAGTTGAGGGCGGCCCGGTCTTGTCGGAACCCCCGTATGCAGACGAGCAGATCGCCGCAGAGCCGGTCGTCGTGGATCACTTCCGTCGTCTTGCGGAGCCGCGTGGAATCCCCGCCGAAGGGTAGCCACGTCGTGCGCGTCGTGTTGAAGAGGGGAAGGAGCGTCGCGTCGAGGATCGAGATTCCGCCGCTGCGGCTCATCGTCGGAGTTTCGCCGATCGGCTCGGTCGAGGCGTAATGAAACGCGGTGAAGAGGTGGTCCAGCGCCATGGAGGCGGCCACGTTGCGCGGGGTCACGGTATGAAGATGCCGCATGCCCCGAAAGGCGGCCGTGAGCGAGCAGCGGGTGCCCGCGATCGGTAGGCCGAGCCGATCGGCGACGCGGCTGGCATGGGCGAACTGCTCTTCGAACACGTGGTCATCGTTGCCGTGCGCGCCGACGTGATGGTGTACGAGCAGTCGCACCCGCAGCGGCTCCGGCACATCGTGGTCGAGAATGCGGTGGCGGGCGAGGTGCATGCTGTCGATCCCCCCGCTCATCGCCGCCGCCGCCCCCTTCCTCCAGTCGGTCGTTGCATCCGCAGGCCGGGCGTCCGCTTCGACGGCGACGTGTCGCCAGGCCGGCGCCATAAGCCGCAGAGTGTGCTGCACGAGCCCGCGGAGCGACTCGAGCAGGATCTCGTCGATGCTTCCTTCGATCACCAACGGTTCGCCCCGAAGCATCGCTGGCACGAGCAACGCCACCGCAAAGGGATCGAAGGAGTCGGTTCTTCGGACGAGTTCGGGATGGTCGCCGTAGCGACTGAGCGTCAGCGTCGCTTCCCGGCTATCGAGCGTGACCGCTGCGGTGCAGTCGAAGGAGTCTTTGGTGGCCTGGCTTTGCAGGTTGCGGACGACGATCGCCAGGCGAACCTCCTCTCCGACGGATATGAACACCAGGGGAGAGTGTGGGCGGGGGCGTGTTGCTGCCGCAAGACGCCGGGCCCCGCCGCCCCTCCTTCGTCCCCTTGCAAACGGGATTCGCGTGCGTTCCAACGGAGATTTGTCGCCCCACCCGTTCCCCGCGTCTTTCCGGCATGCTTGCATCCAGGCCGCTTCCCTCCGGCAACGACCGTCTCCGCGTCGCGAAGCGGGAGGCCGATGGCGCCGTGCAGTGGGAGATCGTGCAGCCGAGGTGCGCCCGCCGGCGGCGGGACGACATCGCCGAGGTCGAGGCGATGGTCGAGGCGGGGGAGAGCGA
>CAZONY010000554.1:0-1603 GCA_964581215.1 uncultured Chitinophagaceae bacterium
GAACGGAGGTTCGCCAAGAAACCCGAGGCCAGGATGGCGAGGGGTTTCGTGAAGATGGTACGGGGAGCCCGAAGCCGGGCCGTTCACGCGGGCGGCACGTCGAAAAGACGGTGCACGAGGGCCGCGATCTCGTGGATCGCCAGCGGGCCGGTCGCGAGATCGTGCCGCGAGGCGATGAAGATCGTTTCATGCGGATTGGCCGGGTCGCGGGCGCCGTGCGAGCCTTTCACGAGCGACGTGTCGAGCGGAATGCTCACGGCCGGGAGCTGCGCGCGGTCGATGTGCAGTTCGACAGGGTCGTAGCCCGGCTTGCGGTGAATATCGACCGTGCGGGCGAAGGAGGGCGCGCGGGCGTCGTCGAGCCAGTAGGGATAGGCCTGCCAACTGTCGAGCGTGCTCTCGAGCACGATGTCGCCGCAGCGGCTGCCGACGCCCTGCACCGCCGTCGCGGCGAGGCCGGCGGCCACGAGGTCGTCGCCGGCGAGCACCCGGCCCACGCCCGGCTGGCCGCGAAACAGCCCGGCCACGCGCTCGACGAGCGAACGGTCGGCGCCGTTCCGCAGAAAGACGTGCCCCACCTGATGGTCGGCCAGCGTCCAGGCCGCACTCTCGGCGATGTCGAGAATTTCCCCCTCCGGCGTGTCGTGCACCGCCAACAGTCCGGCCGCGCGGAGGATGCGATTGGGAAACAGCACGTGCGCGACGGGCCGGATCCGGTATTCGCCCGCCACGAGCACCGTGAGATTCCCGGCACCGACGATCCCGCGGTAGTCCTCGACGAGTCTCGCGATCTCGGCGTCGAGTTCGCCGCAGGCGGCCAGCGCCGGCGGACTGTCGGGGCCGGTTCGCTGTGCGGCGTAGTCGAGATGCGGCAGGTAGACGACGGCGAGGTGCGGCGGCCGCTCCCGCGCGGCCTCGATGAAGCTGCGGGCGATCCACCGCGACGACTCGATGCCCGCGATCGGTCCCCAGAATTTATGCAGCGGGAAGTCGCCGAGTTTCTCCCGCAGCGTTGCATAGAGCGGCTCGGGATTCGTGTGGCACCACATCGTCTCGGTGCCGTCGGGGTTGTGCTTCGGTGCGGGGAGGCAGACGAGGTCGGCCGTGGCGTGCTTCGATTGGAGCAGGAACCAGGCCGCCGTCCGCAGGCCCGGCCGCGCGGCCGCGAGCCGGTCCCAGAGCCGCGGCGCCCGGTGCACGCCGTCGGGGCTGATCCACATCTCCAAGTGCCGCGTGCCGCGATCGAAGAGGCCGTTGGCCACGATGCCGTGAGCTGCGGGCCGGGTCCCGGTCGTGAGCGTGGCCTGCACGGGACAGGTGACGGCGGGGAAGCCGGGGGCGAGCGGCAGGCACTGCCCCGCGGCGGCCAGCGCCGCCAGCGCCGGCATCCGCGACAGATCCTCGGCCCGCAGGCCGGGGACGGAGAGAACGAGAACGTGCGACGCGTGGCTCATGGCGGGAGACCTTGGAGGAGCGGAGCGAGGAAGGCGAAGGATTCGCGGGCCGTGTCGCACCAGCGATGGGACTGCCGCGGCAACTCGACGTGCAGGCCCCCGGTGTAGCCGGCGGCCGCGAGCACGGCCAAGATCGCGGGAAAATCCAC
>CAZONY010000555.1:0-1598 GCA_964581215.1 uncultured Chitinophagaceae bacterium
TCGTCAGCGGCATGCCCATCACCGCATGGCCGAAAATCGCCCCCGCACAGCCGAACGGGATGATCGCGATGATCAAAAACGGCTGGAAGTACGACTTGAACTCCATCGTGAGGAGCACGAACATCGCGAACAGGGCCACGACGAACCCCACGCCCAGGCTCCGCAACGACTCGTTCGACTGTTCCCGCTGCCCCTCCCAGCGGACCCGCACGGCCGGATACTCCGCCAACAGGTCGGGCATGAGCCGCTTCTCCATGTCGGCGACCACCTGCGAACTCGTGAGCGAGGTCTTGGCCACGTCGATGTCGGCCGTGACGGTGATCGAGCGTTTCTGGCCGAGACGGTTGATCTCCGAGTAGCCGCGGGCGACGGTGACGTCGGCGAGCTCGGCGATGGGCCGCTTCACGCCGTCGGGCCCCGTGACGCGGATCTCGTCGAGGGTGGCGAACGTGCGGCGCTCGTCTTGCGGATACCGCACCATGAGCTTCACCTCGTGCCGCCCCCGCTGCAGCCGCATCACCTCCTCGCCGTAGTAGCTGGCCCGGATCGTGCCGGCCAGGTCGGCGAGAGACACGCCGAGGTTCTCCGCCCTCGGCTTTACCCTGATCTGATACTCCCACTTGCCGGGCCTTGAATCATCGTCGATGTCGATGACGCCGGGATACTGGGCGAGCCATTCCTTGCAGCGTTCGACCGCCGCCTCGAGCTGCCGCACCGAATCCGGACCGGCCTGGGCGAGCAGCTTGAATTCGATCGTCTTCCCGCCCGGCCCGATGTTTTCGGTACCGAAGACGAGCGATTCCGTGCCCGGAAACTCTCCGGCTCGCCGTCGCCACTCGCTGATGAACTGCTCGCTCGTGACGTCGCGAAATTCCCCCTCCACAAGCTCCACGGCGACGGCCCCCACATGGCTGCCGCTCATCCGAGCGTCCGGGCCGACCTCCCCCTGGGCGGCCACCTGGCCGACCGCCCGGTGCACCAACTGCACGATCGGCGCATCCGATGGCGAGAGCGTGCGCGACGCCGCGACGGCCGCCTCCTCGATTCGCGTGGTCGCCTCCTCGGTCACGGTCGCGGGCGTGCCGTCGGGAAACACTACCTTCGCGAGTAGGCGGTTGGCATCGATCTTGGGGAACAGCTGGAAAGGAGTGATGCCGCTGCGCACGATGCCCACGGCCAGCAGGAGAATGGTGAAGGCCGCTGCCAAGACGGAAAGCCGGTTGTCGAGCGACCATTCCAGGAACGGCGCGTAGACGTGTTTCACGAAGGCCTTGAGCCCCCGATCGCACGCCCGCTGGAGCCACGCCACCACCGGCAGCAGCAGCCGGAGCGGATAGAGCAGGATGCCGAAGGTCGTGAACACGAGATTCTTCTCGTGGGCCAGATGGCCCGGAAGTACGAGCGTGGCCTCGGCGAGCGACACCAAAAGCGTGGTGATGAATGCGAACGGCATGACGGCAATGAACTTCCCCATCACGCCCGACACGAAACACAGCGGCAGAAACGTGATCACCGTGGTGAGCACGCTGGAGATCACGCTGGGCACCACCTCGACGGTGCCGTCGATGGCAGCCGCAATGAGGCTCTTTCCCATGCGG
>CAZONY010000556.1:0-1593 GCA_964581215.1 uncultured Chitinophagaceae bacterium
CGCCCGACGATCCCGATGGCTGTTCCTCGATGCGAGGGCCGCCGCCGCGGTGGCCGACGACGTCGCCGCCATCATGGCGTCGGAACTGGGCGTGGGTTTCCGCGCAGCCGAATCGGCGGCGGCATTCAGCGCTCTTTCAGCCGGCTATCACGCCCCGTAGCCGGCGCACGACCAGCGCGGGAGCGAGCGCGAGGCTAGTCAACTCGCCCAGCCGGCTCGGGGCTGCCCGTGCCCCGTCGCCGGACGTTCGCTCCGGGCATCCATGCCCTTCGCTCACTCCCTGCCGGCTGCGCTTCGCCATCCTGGCTTCGCTTGCCGCCAAGGCCGGCTCTCGGGGCACGGGCAGCCCCTCGCGGAAGTGCGCGGAGGCAGGAGTCGCTTGCAGAAACCGTGGGTGTGAGGGGAAGATCATCGACCTGTATTCGGTTTTTCATCGTCAGCCTCGGAGGCCCGCATCATGGCCACGATCTCCGCACCGTCCGCTCTCCTGCCCGAGGTCAAGGCGTTTCTGACCGGTGGCCCGCTCTCCAGCGTCGTCGGCGGGAAGGATGTCGCCGGCTCGGCTGGCAGGATGAAGACCCTCGATCCCGGCAGCGGCGAGGCGATCGCCGAGTTCGACTGTCTGTCGGCCGACGACATCGATCGCGCAGTGAGGGCTGCCGACGAGGCTTTTCGGAAGAGCGGCTGGGCGACGATGGCCCCCAACGAGCGCGGCGCGCACCTCCACCGCCTCGCCGATGCCGTGGAGAAGCACGCGAAGATCATCGGTCAGATCGAAGCCCTCGACGCGGGCAAGATCCTCGCGCAGGCCGAGGGAGACGTGCGGAATTTCATCGACACGCTGCGCTACTTCACCGACATGGCCCAGCACGTGCAGCGGCGCAACGTCCTGGCCGTGGCCAACCACGAGGCCTGGACGGTGCGGCATCCGTGGGGGCCATGTGGCTTCATCTTTCCCTGGAACTTCCCGTTTTTGCTGATCGGCTGGGGTATTTCGCCGGCGCTGGCCGCCGGCAATACGGTGATCGTGAAGCCAGCCGAGGATACGCCTCTCTCGGCGATCTACCTGGCGCGGTTGGCCCGTGACGTCGGCATTCCCGATGGCGTGATCAATGTCGTGCTGGGCACCGGAGCGGTGGCCGGCGCCGCCCTTTCGGACCACCCCGGCATCAGGCGGATGAGCTTCACGGGTTCGCCCGAGGTGGGGCGGCTCGTCGGCGCGGCCTGCGGCCGCAATCTCGTGCCGGTGAAGCTGGAGCTCGGCGGCAAGGGGGCGGCGGTCGTGTTCGATGATGTCGATGTCGCCGCCACCGCCGCCAAACTGGTCGGAGCCATCACCTTCCATACCGGCCAGGTCTGCTGCGACGCGACCCGCTGGATCGTGCACAAGGGGATCGCCAGACAGTTCATCGACGAGTGTCGCGCCCGGATGGAGGCCGTGACCATCGGCCATCAGCTCGCCGGCGGCTCGATGATGGGGCCGGTGGTCAACGCGAAGCAGCGGGCCCGCGTGCTTTCCTAGCTCGAAAAAGGGCAGCAGGAGGGGGCCGAGGCCGTGCTGCCCGGAGGCCCGGCCGACGTGCCCGGAAAAGA
>CAZONY010000557.1:0-1569 GCA_964581215.1 uncultured Chitinophagaceae bacterium
GCTCGAGTGAAAAGAGCGTGACACCGCGACCGGCGGCTTCCCGGCAGGCCTCCGGTGCGCCGAGCGGGTCGCACAGGCCGATCACGATTTGGCCGGTGCGCAGGCGATCTCGATCGGCCGGCCAGGCATCGCCCGCGGCGGCGGCCGTGCGGACGGTCAGCACGCAATCGGCGGCGAAGACCTCGTCACGGGAGCCCACCGCAGCACCGACAGCCCGATACTCGTCGTCGGAGAATCCCGCGGCGGCTCCGGCGCCGGTTTCGACGAGGACTTCGAGGCCGGCCTTCAGGAGCGGGGGAACGGCGACGGGCACGAGGGCCACCCGGCGTTCCCCGGCAAAACGTTCCTTGACGACGGCGACCTTCATGAAAGCGGCCTGCAGCGGAGGCTGGAAACGGGTGACAGTGTGATGGCACGCGGGGACGATGGCAACCGTCCCGGTTTTCCGAGGGCCAATCCCCGCCTGTCGACGCGGTTTGCGGGTCTGCCGGGCTTGCCGCGAGCCGCTTGCCGCGCCCTCGAGTGATTGGTAGCATCCGGGGCTCGGAAAGCGAGAGGAAAAATGAAGACGTTCATGGCGAAGGCGGATGAGATCGAGAAGCGCTGGTGGCTTGTCGATGCGGACGGGAAAATGGTCGGCATGCTGGCCACGGAGATCGCCATGATCCTGATGGGCAAGCACCGCCCCACCTACACGCCCCACGTGGACACCGGTGACTACGTCGTCGTGGTCAATGCTGAAAAGGCGGAATTCAGCGGCAAGAAGTGGCAGCAGAAGCTGTACCGTTGGTACACCGGCTACCAGGGGCTGCGGAGCGAGACCGCGGAACATCGCCGGGCTCGGCGGCCGGAACTGATCCTCGAGGAGGCAGTGCGACGGATGCTGCCGAAGACCCGTCTTGGTCGCGTCATGCTCGATAAACTCAAAATTTACTCCGGCACGGAGCACCCGCATCAGGCCCAGCGGCCCGAGTCGCTGGAATTGGCGGCGAAGTAGCACGTCCTGAAGCACACCCGAAGGGAGCCCCCGCAATCATGTCCGCACAGAGTTCCAGCACTGGCACGGAAGTGCTCGCCACAGGCCGCCGCAAAACCGCCGTGGCTCGCGTGCGGCTCCGCCCCGGAACGGGCACGATCACCGTCAATGGACGTGATCTGGGCGCCTACTTCCCCGCTATCAAGGACCGAATGCTGGTGGTCGGCACGCTCGAGCAGGTCGGCCGGCAAGCCGATGTCAACGTGAGCATCACCGTCGATGGCGGCGGCCCCACGGGGCAGGCCGGCGCCTGCCGGCTGGGCATTGCCCGGGCGCTGAAGATCTTCGATGCCGAACTCGCCGAACCGCTTCGCCATAACGGGCTCCTGACCCGCGATGGTCGCATGAAGGAACGGAAGAAGTACGGCCTCCGGGGAGCCCGCCGCGGCACGCAGTTCAGCAAGCGTTAGGCTTCTGTGCTGCCCGTTTTCTCCGCATAGTCGGTACGACCGGCGGCCGGCGCTGGTTTGGGAGTTCTGCGTCGGACTGGCTGCGATTTCTCGTGAGCGTGTGCCGAAGGCATATTAGATGGA
>CAZONY010000558.1:0-638 GCA_964581215.1 uncultured Chitinophagaceae bacterium
TCGAGCGGCAGCGCGGGATCACGATCAAGGCCCGGGCCGTGCGCATGGAATACCGGCATGCGGGGGAAACCTACGAGCTCAACCTGATCGACACACCCGGCCACGTCGACTTTCACTACGAAGTGTCGCGGAGCCTGGCGTGCTGCGAGGGCGCGGTGCTCCTGGTGGATGCGTTTCAGGGCGTGGAGGCCCAGACCGTGGCCAACGCCTACGCGGCGATCAACGCCGACCTCGCGATCGTGCCCGTGATCAACAAGATCGACCTCGCCTACGCCCGTGTCGACGAGGTGCTCGTCGAGATGGAGCAAAGCCTGGCCATCGACCCGACGGAGGTGATCAAGGCCAGCGCCAAGTCGGGTATCGGCATCGAGGAGCTGCTGGCGGCGATCATCGAGCGGATCCCGCCGCCGCAGGGGGATCCGGAGAACACGCTCCGGGCGATGGTCTTCGACAGCCACTACGACACCTACCGGGGCGCGATCACCTACATCCGCATCGTCGATGGCACCGTCCGCAAGGGGCAGAAGATCCGCTTCCTGCGAACGGGGGTGACGCACGAGGTGATCGAACTGGGGCAGTTCGTGCCGCAGCGACGGGGCTGCGAGTCGCTCTCGGCCGGGCAGGTGGGCTACCTCGTC
>CAZONY010000558.1:648-1565 GCA_964581215.1 uncultured Chitinophagaceae bacterium
GAAGCAGGTCCACATCGGCGACACGGTGACCATCCCGGGCGACGACGCGGCGGCGGCGCTCCCCGGCTACAAGCCCCCGCAGCGGATGGTCTATTGCGGCCTCTACCCCAGCGAGGGAGAGAACTTCGAGGAACTCCGCGACTCCCTGGAAAAGCTCGCCATCAACGACCCCTCGTTCGAATTCGCCCCCGAGAGCAGCGAGGCCCTCGGCTTCGGCTTCCGCTGCGGCTTCCTCGGCCTGCTCCACATGGAGATCATCCAGCAGCGGCTGGAGAAGGAGGCGGATCTCGACCTCGTGCAGACGGCTCCCAACGTCACCTACCAGGTCCTCACGACCACGGGGGAGACGCTCGAGATCACCAACCCGCAGGACGTGCCAGAGTCCGGGCAGATCGAGGAATTTCGCCAGCCGATCGTGCGGACGAACTTCATCGCTCCGGCGGAATGCATCGGCCCGATCATGCAGCTGTGCACCGACCGCCGCGGCACGTACCTGAAGACCGAATACCTGTCGCCGACCCGGGCGATGCTCACGTTTGACCTGCCGCTGGCCGAGGTGATCTACGACCTCCACGACAAGCTCAAGAGCGTGACCAAGGGCTACGGCACGATGGACTACGAGATGCTCGGCTACTTTCCGGCCGACCTCGTCCGGCTCGACATCCTTGTGGGGGGCAAGAAGGTCGATGCCCTGTCGATTATCTGCGACCGCCGCGATGCCGACCGCCGCGGACGGGCGATCGTGAAGAAGCTTCGCGGCGAGATCGACCGCCACATGTTCGAAGTGGCGCTCCAGGCGGCGATCGGCACGCGGATCATCGCCCGCGAAACGATTTCGGCGATGCGGAAGAACGTCACCGCCAAGTGCTACGGCGGCGACATCTCCCGCAAGAAGAAGCTGTGGGCCAAGCAGAAGG
>CAZONY010000559.1:0-1559 GCA_964581215.1 uncultured Chitinophagaceae bacterium
CAGGGGCCGATCGGAGGCTCGCGATCGACTGCCACCACGGCAGCGAGCATGTTCTGCTCGCGACCGCCTTCATTGGTCGTCCATTCGATGTCGCAGCGCTGGCTGCAGTCACGGTCGCCCATCGGCTCCGGGTGCCTCGGCACGACATTCGGTCGCGCATGGCGACTTTTGAGCCGGTGCTCGGCAGATGCACATTGCTCTCGATTCCCGGTGGCCCGTCGTTCATCTGCGGCACGACCAAGTCAGCGGCGTGATCGATGCAGTCGAGACGGTGCTCGATCGCACACGGCTGACGGACAACTACCGGTCGATCAATGGCCGAAGCGCTGGTGGGCCGTGGTGGCCGCCAAAGCTTCGCGGGTCGGTCGCCACATCAACATCCCGATCCACGAAGTGACGGTTCCCCGCGAAGATTACCTCCGACTGTGGCCGGTCTGCATCCGGTATGGCGACGGCCCCACCCATCATCATGGTGAGCCGGCACTGCTCGCCGTCGCGCGCCTGCCGAGCGGGCCTTCGCCGAGCGAGGCTGAAAATCGTCTCCCGGCCGCCTTCAGGCAGGCCGTATCGGCTACGGATTCGCCTCCGCTCCGCCGCCGGCGTGCTCGCCATCGGGAACGTCGGCAAAAGGCGCGACGCCGATCCCTCGGCTGACGGATCGCTCGTCAGCCCGGAAACGCTTGCAGACGTGCCCTTGGCCGGACCATCCTTTTCCGCTCCGGAAGATCGCCGTCGTTCGCGGCAATCATCCGGTTGCATGCACGACGCGCGACGTCACTCTTCTCTCCGCTCAGCCTTGTGAAAGTCGAGCACCAGCTTCCGGCCGTTGAATTGCGCCGTGACGACACCGCTGTCGTAATCCGAGGAGAGATACGGGCTGTCGAAGACCTTGCCTGCAATGTCGATCGGCTTGCCGTTGATCCGTCGCCATTGGTCGATGGAGTACGATGGATCCTCAGTCCCACCGGCAGACGCCACCCGCTTCCAGGTCGCGCCGTCGTCCGAAACCGCCACCTCGTAACCTTTGACGATGCGGTCGTGGTGTTGGGGCATAGGGCTGCGGTCACGGCTCCAGACGATGCGGTTGATCTCGGCGGGCGCGGCGAACTCGAGCTGCACCCAGCCCCCGCCGGGCTCGTTGGAAATCCATGATCGCGCGTTCCCGAATTGGCCGTCATTGATGTGCTCGATCTTGTGCTCCTCGTGGCCGGGAAGCGTGCTTGATGCCGTTGGCTTCGCCGTTCGTGCCACGTTCGTGCCGTCGGTGGCGAAGAAATTGAGACGCGGAGAAAATTCGCCCGCACCGCAGGGAACTTCTCGACTTTTTCACGGTCAGACGCCTTCGGCTGCACGCGGAATTCCGCCGCTCCCCAGCGACCGTCCTCGTAGGACACGACACCATCCGTTTCGTCGTACTGCAGGCGATTCGACAGCACCTTTTTCTTGAAGGCGTCGAACGAACCGTCTTCCGTGGCGCCGCCGGCGTGAAGGACCAGAGGAGTCTTCTTCTCGGGGAAGGTCACGAGACCTTCCTTGACGGTGCAGTCGCCGCGCGCTGG
>CAZONY010000560.1:0-1546 GCA_964581215.1 uncultured Chitinophagaceae bacterium
TGCTCGTGGGTGCCTACGTGGTGCCGGTGTCGGCGATCTGCTGGCTGATCATCAAGGCGGTCGTGGGCCTGCGGGTCTCGCCGCATGAGGAGGTCGAGGGCCTCGACATCGGCGAGCACGGCAACGAGGCCTATCACGGCTTCGTGATGGTGCGGAGCGAGTAGCGTCCAGAAGGGTGCCCCAATGGCGTGGGCGAGCACTCCGCCTTGCTCGCCCACGCCGGGGCATTTCTGCCTTTTGCGAACAGACGAGGGGTTGCCCGTGCCATGGAGCGGGCGTTGCTGGCAAGCGGAGGCAGGATGCCGAAAGCGCAGCCAGCAGCGAGAGAGCGGAGGGCATGGATGCCCGTAGCGAGCGTCCGGCGACATGGCACGGGCAACCCCGGCCCAGCACACATCGGGCCTGTCGCGAGCGGCGTCAGCCCGTGCGGAATCCGCCGTTGACGTTGATCACCTGGCCGGTCACGAAGGCCGCCCGCGGCGATACGAGCCAGTGCACGGCCGCCGCGATGTCCTCCGGCTCGCCCCAGCGGCCGAGCATGCTCTCCCGCACCGCCCGCTGCTGCCAGGCCTCGCTCGCCCCTTCGCCCCAGGCCGTGCGAATCCAGCCGGGAGCCACGCAGTTGACCCGCACCTTCGGGGCCAATGACTTCGCGAGGCTTTTGGTAAACGCCATCACCGCCCCCTTCGTCGCCGCGAAGAGCTCGCCGCTGTCTCCCTCCATGCCGGTCGCCGCCTGATCCCAGCCGACCGTCACGATCGAGCCGCCTTCGCGATCGGCCATGAAGCGGCCCAGAGCTTTCGCGACGAGCATCGTCGAGACCACGTCCACCTGCAGCAGCACCTCGAGCTTCCGCTCGAACGGCCAGCGTGCCGCCGCGCCCGTGAGCACGTCGGCTCCCGCGATCAGCACCACGGCATCCACGGCTGGCAGGTCGCGTTGCACGGCGGCGATGAGCGATGCCACGCCCGCCTCATCGGCCAGATCGGCGAGAAACGTGCCGGCATGGCCGCCACGCGACGCCAGTTCCGCCGCCACCTGCGCGGCGGCGTCGGCCGAGCGGCCATGGATCGCCACCCGCGCCCCCGCCTCCGCCAGGGCCAGCGCCACGGCGCGGCCGATGCCCCGCGTGCCGCCCGTCACCAAGGCCGTTTGCCCTGCGAGGTCTTTCATGGGCCTGCTCCCGCGGCCTCCTCGGGCGCCGGCTGCCCAGCCTCCGCGGCCAGCAGCGGCAGTTCGTAGCAAGCCGCTTCCTCGGCGTTGCGAACGAGGAGGCGGCTGCCGACGAGGCAGGGGTTGTTCCAGGTCTGGCCGGCGATCGCCGCCAGCTTTGCTCTCGCGACGTGTTTTTTCGGCGACGCCTCCACCAGCACCACGTCGCCCGATTCGGCCTGCACGATGAGCATTCCGCCCACCCGCAGCACCTGCCCCTGTCCGTAGCGGCCGCCCTTCCAGGCCCGCCGGCCGTCGGTCAGCCGCACGCATTCGAGGATGCCGTCGGAGAGGCCGTAGGCATGCCCCTCGTGGATCGCGACGTTCGTGAACT
>CAZONY010000561.1:0-1544 GCA_964581215.1 uncultured Chitinophagaceae bacterium
GCCGCGGGGCCGGTGGTAACGATTCTTCCGCCAATGCGAGCGATCCTTTCACTAGCGGCGCGGGTCGTACTTGCCGGCATGGCGGGCCTGCTGGCCGACGGCGCCGGCGGCCAGGCACCGGCGGACTCCGACGTGCCGCCGGCCGACGTGCGGCTGGCCTGGGAGGAGAACGGGTTTGAAAGCGGCCCCGATCGGCGACTCCACCTGCCCGGTCTCGAGTCGCGGGACGTCTTCACCTACGGCTGGATCGAGGCGGGCCTGGGGGCCAACAACTGGGGAAGCCCGTTCAACGGTCCGGTGACGATGAACGACCGCAGCTGGCAGGGACAGCTCAACCAGCTGTATCTCGTCACCGAACGGGTGGCCGACACGAGCGACGGTGGCGGGAACTGGGGCGGCCGTGTCGACCTGCTGCTCGGCACCGACTTCTTCTACACGACGGCCCGGGGCCTCGACGCCTCGCCCTACCAGGGTTCGGCCATCGAGAACGTCGCGTCGTGGGACTTCACGAAAGACTACGGCCTGGCGATGCCGCAGCTTTACCTCGATCTCGCCTACGAGAGCCTCACGCTTCGCCTCGGCCACTTCTACAGCATTCTCGGCTATGAACAGGTGCCGGCCGTGGGCAACTTTTTTTACACGCATTCGTTCTCGATGCAGTTTTCTCCGTTCACGTTCACCGGCTTCTACGGCAGCTGGGAGATCGCCGACGGCGTGTCGATCTATTCCGGAATGCACTCCGGCTGGAACAACTTCACCGACCCCATGCCGACCAGCGGCCCGTGGGCGATCATCAACCGGTCATACCCCGGCGCGGGGAGTCGGGCAGCGTTCCTGGGCGGCATGACGTTCGAGAACTCAGACCGCACACAGACCCTGGCCATCATGACCACCAGCGGCAACGAGCTCACGCCGCTGGGGACCGATCCCGCCGCCGGTTCGCTCGTGGGCAACCGGTCGCTGATCAGCACGGTCTACACCAACCGGCTCACCGACCGGCTGACGTACGTCTTGCAGAATGACAACGCCTGGCAGTTCAATGCGAACGTTGCGCCCGGCAACCGAGGGCAGCCGGACGGCCTCGCCCAGTGGTACTCGTTCGTGCAGTATCTGTTTTGGAAGTTCGACGAAGCCTGGACGGGTGGGCTCCGGCTGGAATACTTCCGCGACAACAATGGATACATCGTCGCCGCGCCGCTGCGGAACGAAGCGCAGGCCGGGAACCCGGGCTTTTACGCCGACGGTTTCGCGGGCAGCTTTTGGGAGCTGACCCTCGGTCTCAATTGGTATCCGAGTCGCAACTGGGTGGTCCGGCCCGAGCTGCGGTACGACTGGTTTTCGCCGAACACATCGTCCACGCCGCTGCCCTACGGCAAGCCGCTTGGCCAGGAGATCGGCGCGGGGGGCGACCAGTACGGCCAGTTCTACGCCGGCTGTGATGTCATCTTTCAGTACTAGCTTTACGCCTGCGGGGCCATCCATGGCCCCCGCAGGCTTGCCGACCTCCGGTCGGAAGAAGCCCGCCCTCCCGGCGGGCGGTCAAC
>CAZONY010000562.1:0-1234 GCA_964581215.1 uncultured Chitinophagaceae bacterium
GCGAGGCTGCTGGCCGAGATCACTCCGCTCCGCTGGCCGAAGCCGCCCACCAGCCCACCACGGACCGTGATGCTCCTGGTCGCGCCGCTGCCGGCGAACACCCGGCCGCTGTCGATGCCGAAGCCGCCCACCAGCGAGCCGCCGATCGTCACCACGCCCAGGCCGCCGAGGACGCTCTCCGCGTTGGAAATCTGGCCGCTCTCCGCGCCCACGCCGCCGACCACGGACCGGCCGACCGTCGCCGTGCCGACGGCGGCGGCGATGATGCTGCCCGAGCGGAAGCCGTCGCCCCCGCGGATCGCACCGCCGATGACCGCGCTGCCGAGCCCCCCCTCCACCGCGATCCCGCCGCTTCGCAGGCCGGCGCCGCCGCGGACCGAGCCGCCGATCGTCGCCTTCGTCACGCTCGACTGGAATGTCGCCCGGATCGCACCGCTGTCGTCGCCCAAGCCTCCGACGACGTCGCCCGCGACCGCGACGGTGTCGAAGCCGGTCGTCGAGCTGATCCTGCCCGACTGCTCGCCCCAGCCGCCGAAGAGCGAACCCCCCACGGTCAGCCGGCGGCTGCCGTAGACCGCCACGACCCCGGTTCGCAGCATCGTGCCTCCGACGATGTCGCCGCCCACCGTGAGCAAGTCGATCCCGCCCACGATGCTGCCCGCCTCCACCGCGGTGCCGCCCACGATGTCGCCGGCCACGGTCAGACTCGTGACCGGCCCGTCGCTGGTGATCTCGATCTGACCGCTCTCCGCACCCGAGCCGCCGACAATCGAGCCGCCCACCGTCGCCAAGGGGCAGGTCAGCAAGGAGACCGAACCCGAGGAGGCTCCGGCCCCGCCCCAGAGACCGCCCGCGATCGTCACCGGGCCGGTGACCGGGGTGAACTGGGCGCCGAAGCAGCCGCTGGCGAGGCCGACCCCACCGCGGACGGCCCCGCCGATCGTCACACTCGCGACCTTCGCGGCGAAGATCGAGACCAGCCCCGAGTAGTCGGCGGAACCGCCGATGATCGAGCCGCGGATCACGACCTTGCCCACGCTCGGGCTGGCATTGATGTACACGCTCGCGTTGACGACGTCGCCATTGACCGTCACGTTGCCCACCGCCCCGTCGAGCAGCGTTTCGAGATCGGCCGCGCCCGTGGTCGTCCCGAGCCGGCCGACCGACCAGACGGTCAGCGACTTCACCGCCGGCGTCGCCAGATTGGCGTCGCCCGCCCGGATCCGCCCCAGGT
>CAZONY010000562.1:1244-1537 GCA_964581215.1 uncultured Chitinophagaceae bacterium
TCGAGAGGCTCGAGCCGGCGAAGTCTGGGCCCGAGAAGTCGACCTTCCGCAACTGGCGGCCGAGGGGCAGGTCGACGAACGTGAGCGACGCCATCAGCAGCTCGTCGGTGCCCTTCGAGGTGGCGACCGTCACGAGGTCGCCGTCGACGTCGGTGAACGTGATGGTGGCCAGTGCCAGCCTGGGCTCGAGGGCTTCGATCGCAGCCAGCGGGCCGCGACGACGATCCGGGCGGCGGGCGGCCATGGCGGGGGCTCCGTTGGATTTTCGAAGGTCCACGGGGGGCCGTCCCCCT
>CAZONY010000563.1:0-1535 GCA_964581215.1 uncultured Chitinophagaceae bacterium
AGGCCGGGATCAACCCGACCGAGTACCGGCACGCGATGCGGCCGCCCCGGCCCAGCTAGGTTTCGGTGGAAAAAGTCATCGCTGACCTTTTTCCACCTGGTCGACTGCGGGAAACGCCAAGGGTTTGCCGAGTCGACATCCAGCGCATCCTGCTCGGGCAGACGTGTTCCACAGTCTGCTCGCCGCGGCCGGGCGGCGACGAATCAGTCGGGGCGGTATGATGGCCGCCGGAAATCCGCCGCAGCGGGCGGCCTGCCACCGCCCCGGAGCCGCAGACGACGCGGCCGTCGCATGGACGCTCCCGAATGAAGACAGTCGCGGTCCGAACGCTGTTCCGCACCGCGTGCGTTCTGCCCGCGCTGTGCGTCGGGGCCGTGGGCGGGGCCGCCGAGCTCGACGAGGTGCGCCGCCGCGGTGAGCTGGTGTGGGCCGCGGATCAGGAGGGAGGCGGGCCCCACGTGTTTCCCGACCCGGACGACCCGACGCGGCTCACCGGCTTCGAGGTCGATTTTGCCGATCTCATCGCGGCGGAACTGGGCGTGAAGGCCCGCTTTCAGCAGGGCCAGTGGGATCGCCTGCCGCTGCTCCTGGGCCGGTCGGCCGACTGCGTGATCAACGGCATCGAACTGACGCCGGAGCGGCAGCGCGATTACCGCTGCTCGCGGCCATACTTCGCCTACGCCCTCCAGCTCCTCGGGCCCCGCCAAGGGCCGCTCGATACGTTCGAGCGGCTATCCGCGCCCGGGCCGAACGGCCGGTGGCGAGTGGGCGTGCTCACCGGCTCGGCGGCGGAACTGGTGATGCGGGCCCGCTCCGACCTGGACGTGGAGGTGGTGGGGTATGACGGCACGATCGATTCGCTGGAACAGGTGCGCACGGGCGTACTCGACGCCGCGGTCATGGATGACTGCATCTTCGGCTTCTACGCCGACCGGTTCGCCGATCTCCGCACCGTCGGCAGGCCGTTCGCCGGCGGCGTCTACACCGTGCTCACCGCGCACGACACACCGGCCCTGGGGGCCGCGATCGACGCGGCCATCGGGCGGCTGATCGCCGACGGCCGCCTCAAGGCGCTCTACGACCGCTGGGATCTCGCCGGGCGGCAGCAGATGCTGCTGCTGCGGGACGCGGCCGAGATCCCTCCCGCGCAGTCCCGCGGCACCTGGGATCTGGTCCGCGAGACGCTGCCGCTCCTGGTGCGGTCGGCGGGCATGACGGTGCTGCTGTCGGTCGCGGCCTTTCCGCTGGCCATCCTCCTGGGGCTGGCCGTGGCCGTCGGGCGGCTCCACGGCCCGCGGTGGCTGCGGCCGCTGCTGGCGGGCTATGTCGAGGTGCTCCGCGGCACGCCGCTCATGCTCCAGCTCTACGCGATCTTCTTCCTGCTCCCGAAAGTGGGCCTGGCGCTGCCCGCGCTCGTCGCCGCCATCGCCGGCCTCGCCCTCAACTATTCGGCCTACGAATCGGAGATCTATCGGGCCGGGCTCAGGGCGGTGCCGGTGGGGCAGTTCGAGGCGGCCCTCGCCCTGGGCCTCACG
>CAZONY010000564.1:0-1531 GCA_964581215.1 uncultured Chitinophagaceae bacterium
AGCAGTTCCACGAGTGTGAAGCCCGCTGGGATTTCTTTCAGGTGATGCCGGCTCGGAGCGGGCTCAGGGTATAACTCTCTCATCGTTCCCTCCACGAAAGTGTCCAGGTATGACCGACGAAAAAATGGGTGCGGCGACGGCTGGGAAACCGGCGACCCTTGCATCGCCCGCGTGCTGAATCCCCTCGCTTTCCCGCTCCTCGGCGAACTATAGACGGCGGCTGATTGCATTCGCCGGCCAAAGATCTGCAGTCTTGTAGCCATAGCAATTTTTTGTCCTGACGAGCCTCTCAAGAATTTTTGGGGGGCTTTCCGTCCGACGCTGGCCACCGCTCGCGTCGAGGAAGCGGAGGTGGTTTCATGGCTCGCCCACGGGTTGGGATCGCGATCGAGCTGGAATGGCCGGGACGGCGGCATCTCGATGTGTTGGCCGGGATTCACCGCTGGGTGGGCGATCACAGCGACTGGGATATCAGCCTCGATGAGTCGATCACCAGCGGGGGCAGCAGCCGCCTCGATCGCTATGACGGCGTGATCGCTCGTGTCACTCCCTTGCTTGCAGCGGCCGCGCGAAAAAACGGCGTGCCGCTCGTCAACGTTTGGAGGGCGTCGCCGGTGGTAGATGCCGTGGCCGGCGTGTTTCCCTGCGGAGCGTCCGTCGGTCGGATGGCCGCCGAATTCATTCTCGGTCGCGGGTTCTCATCATTTGCGTGCCTGTCGTCCATCGACACGGCCTTGGAGAAGGAAGTCACCGATAGCTTTTGTGAGACCATTGAGACCGCGCGGCCGGGGCTCACCGTCGAGCAGTTGTCGGTCCGTTTCGAGGATGTCACGAACGGCCCCACGGAGGCTTTCCTGGCGGCCCTCGATGCCTGGGTGACCTCGCTCCCGAAGCCCGTTGCCGTGTTGTGCCCGTTCATGGGGGCGACCACCCGCTACGTTTGCGAGGAACTGAAGCACATGAACGTCCGGGTGCCCGAGGATGTCGCCCTGATCGGGGTCTGCGACGAGACGCTGATCTGCGAACTGGTGAGACCGACGTTGACGGTCGTGGACATTCCGTTCGTGCAGGTCGGCTACGCGTCGGCCGCCATGCTCGATGGGCTGATGCAGCGGCCGGCGACGGCCGCGAAGCCCCGCATCGTCACGGTGCCGGCGGTGGGAGTAGTCGCCCGGGAATCCACCGACCTGTTCGCCACCGACGACGCCCTCGTGAGGAGGATCATGCGGCACATCGAGACCAACCTCGGCAAGCCATTGGATCCGGGCACGCTGGCCAAGCGGTTTTCGGTGTCTCGGCGAACGCTCGACCGCCGTTTTCACGCCAGCTGCGGGCGGCCGGTGAGCGACGTCATCCGCCACACGCGGTTCGAGAAGGCCAGGCACCTGCTCATGACCACGGACCTGCTCGTCAAGGAGATCGCCCGGCGCGTCGGCCTGACGAAGCCCATCCAACTCCACCATCTCTTCCATCAGAAGGCCGGGATCAACCCGACCGAGTACCGGCACGCGATGCGGCCGCCCCGGCCCAG
>CAZONY010000565.1:0-1526 GCA_964581215.1 uncultured Chitinophagaceae bacterium
CCACCTGGTCCGGCTGGTTGAAGTAGTACTTCCGGGCCCAGAGATACATGCCGCGGTTGGGCATCTGCGGCGCGTCGGCGACCGCGGTCGTGGGCACGGCCACGCGGTCCGCCTCGAACCGCATCGACCGCATGAGCCGGCCGACGCCCGCAACCAGGCCGCTCGGTGTCGCGCCGGTCACGGTCCACCGCTTCGCCGCGGCGTCGCCGGCAACCCGATAGCCATCCGTGGGCCGCGCGGCCGTCTGGGGCGCGGGCTCCACGGCGAGCACGATCGTCGGCCCGGCGCCGGCCTCGTCGCCGATCGTCGCCGCGACGCCCACCCGGGTCTTCACGAGTTCGGCGAGCAGTTCGGCGGCCCGCTGCTCGGCCGTGCCGGCCGCTGGGCTGACCACGATCGCCAGGGCGTCGGTGCGAGCGATCGTCACCGGCGGCGCGGCGTCATCGGCCCGCGTCGTGGCCGCGGCGACGATGCCCGCGAGAGCGAGCATGACCAGGTGGACAGGGGAATGACGCATGGGGCTCTCCAGGGGTCGGAATCGCGATCACGATGTCGGAAGCGTCGCGAGCGCCGCGTCGATCGCGGCCAGTGCGTGGGCGAGTTCGGCGTCGCCGTGGACCGCACCGACGTACCAGCGGCCGTCGGGGAGGACGTAGACGCCCTGGTGCACGAGGGCGAGGCGGAAGGCGGCATACCGCGCCGCGTCGGCGCGGAGCGTGTCGCGGTAGTCGCGGGGCTTCGTCGTCAGGCCGAAGTGCACGCTGAACACCGGCCCCGAGCCGCTCGTCACGAGCGGGATGCCGCGGGCGGCGGCAGCCGACTCGATCCGGGCCCGCAGCGTTCGGCCGTGGGCGTGCATGCGGTCGTAGGTGCCGGGAGTGGCGAGCGTGCGGATCGTCGCGGCGCCGGCGGCGAGGTTCACCGGGTTGCCGTTATAGGTGCCGGCGTGGATCGTGCGGCCGTCGTCAAGGACGTCGAAGATCTCCCTGCGGCCGCCGACGGCCGCGAGCGCGAAGCCGGCCGCCAGCGCCTTGGCGTAGACGGAAAGATCGGGAGCGAGGCCGTAGTGCTCGCGAGCGCCGCCGAGCGCGAGCCGGAACCCGGTGATCACCTCGTCGAAGATGGAAACCGCGCCGTGCCGCCGGCAGCAGTCGATGACGCCCTGGAGGAACTCGGGCGCGGGCTCGCAGCAGCCGCTGTTGGCCAGGAGCGGCTCGGTGAGCACCGCCGCGATCGCCCCCGGATGCTCGGCGAAGGCCCGCTCGAGGGCGGCGAGGTCGTTCCAGGGCACGACGAGCGTGTCGGCGAACTCGTGCGCCGGCTGGCCGCCGCAGGTGGGGACCGGCGCGATCGGGTCGGCCGCCTTCGGCTTGTAGCTCACGAGCACGTTGTTGAACCAACCGTGGTAGTGGCCCTCGAACTTCACGAACAGCGGTCGGCCGGTGAACGCCCGCGCCAGCCGCAGCGCCGCCTGCACCGCCTCGGAGCCGGTGTTCGAGAAGATCACCCGCTCCACGCCCGGCACG
>CAZONY010000566.1:0-1167 GCA_964581215.1 uncultured Chitinophagaceae bacterium
TACTTCGGCGGCATCTCACCGGCCGCACAGGAACTCTGCGCGAGGCACTGTGACGTCTTCCTGATGTGGCCCGAGACTGAGGACCGCATCGCCGCGACGATGCAGGGCATGGCGGAGCGGGCGGCGGCCCACGGCCGCACGATCGACTTCGGCTCGGAAATAGTCGAATCGATTGTCGCCGAAGTAGCCCGACAGGTTGTAGTCGTCGCCCCCGAGGTCGTGGATCCAGCGGCGGCCGAACGCGTCGTAGACGAAGCTGCCGACGTCCATGTGGCCATGGCTGGCACGTGGCGTGCCCCCCTTCACGGCGATGTACGGCGCATCGGGGTCGTCGTCCCGGCCCCGCATCGTCATCACCGGCTGCGCGCGTCCATGCCGGCCGCCGAACGGCACATCGACAACGAGTTTCGGCTCGGCCGGCAGCCAGAGGAGGTGGAGCGGGAAGAAGCGGTCGTTGCCCTCGGCGCGGCGTAGGTCCGCGGCCCTGGCCTCGAGGCCGCGCCGCAGATCGCGTGCGAGCGCCTCCGCGGAGATTCGGCTGAACTGGCTCTTGACCTCCGGGATCCGTTTGATGAGCCAGCCGCGGGCCGCGACGAAGGCGTCGCGTCGGGGGTGGGCGTCGGCGAAGTTGAAGAGGAGTCCGCTCGTGCCGCGGAGGTCCACCATGAACTGGGTGCTGCGGGCCATGTCGTGCGACACGTGGATCGGCTCGCCGAGGCCCTCGGCCACCGCGAGGCCGAGGACGTGGTAGCTCGTGCCGTAGTCCCAGTAGGACGGGCCCTCGGGATAGCCGCCGTCCGTGTAGAACGCCTCGCAGTCGTTGAGGAGCGCGAGGCACCTCGCGAACAGGCTCGCGTCGAGCGCCGCCTGATCCTCCGCGACGGCGGCGCATGCCACGGCGATCCCGGCGCCGCAGACCTGCGACCAGTTGTTGGCGGCCTTCGTCCACCAGCCGTGCTTCGCGAATACCTCCTCGGCAGGCCGGATCGCCTTGGCGACGAGGGTAGCGCGGTAGCGTTCGCGCTGGGTGTCGTCGAGGTCGGCGTGGAGCCAGTCGAGGCCGAGCGCCACGGCCATCGCCATTTCCGCCGTGTCGAGGAAGTGGCTCGGGTTCCAGTCGGGCAGGGCGCAGGCCGCGTCGAGTTCCTTCACGCAGCGGTCGAAATA
>CAZONY010000566.1:1254-1520 GCA_964581215.1 uncultured Chitinophagaceae bacterium
GTGCCGTGACTCGGCGAGCAGCCGCCTGCCGTCCGGGATCCGGTGTTCGCAGGTGCGGCGGTCGAGCGCCTTGTCCGCCGACACGAGCGTCACGTCGCGGACGAGGGCGACGAGCGGATCCGACGCCACGCGGGCGCGGATCTTCTCCACTGCGGCCGGCGTGAGGAGGAGTCGGGGATGGGGCGGCAGGTCGTCGGCCCGCGCGGCGGATGCGGCCGCCATGACGCCGGCGATCACGAGCGCGGTGCGGCGACGAGGGAGCATGC
>CAZONY010000567.1:0-1515 GCA_964581215.1 uncultured Chitinophagaceae bacterium
CCCATGCCCATGCCGCCCATGCCGCCGCCGCCGAATTGGGCACTGGCCGGCCCGCAGCAGGCCACGGAATACGCCACGATCGCCGTGATGGCAGACAGCAGGATTCGTCGGTAGAACACTCGCATGGCAGACCCTGTCCAAACAGCCTAAAACGCCGTTCTTTCCAGTATCGACAGAAAATCCCCGTGGCTCCAACCCGCCGGGGTAGAGACGTTTTTTCGGGATGTGCGGAGGCCCGTCAGGAGGCGACCGCAGGCCGGCGGGATGGTTCGGCGTCCCGTTTCCTGCCGGCCACCGCCACACTGGCCCGCAGGCAACCGGGGCCGAGCAGGGCCACCAGGTCGGAATGCAGAGTCGGTGACCAGGCAACTTTTTCCCGGTCGGCCTCCATCAAGACGCGACGGCCGTCGGCCAGCTCCAAAACCAATCGCACCGGCGTCGGCCCCGGATGGCGGCGGAACACGTCCGCGAGCCGGTCGAGCGTCGTGGCATCATGCCGCGGGTCGATGAGCTTGACCGTCAGGCCTTTCACCGGCCGCCCCCACGCCTCGGCGATCGGCACGATGTCGTTGACGACGAGATTCGTCTCCTCGCTGCCGGCCCGCCGATCGATCGAACCGCTCACGATCACCACGGCGTCGGGCTGGATCCACTCACCGAGCCGCGCGTATTCCTCAGGCCAGCAGATCGTGCGAACCAGGCCATCCATGTCTTCGAGGTCGAACATCGCGTAGCGGGTGTGCGTGGACCCGGGCCGGGCCTGCTTCGTGTTGGAGAGCTTGAGCGCCGCGACGAGGCCACCGATCACGACCGATCCCTTGGCGGGCACCGCGGCAAGCCCCGCCGATCCGTGCGTGCACACGGTCTCCAGGAGGTCGGCATGCTCGGCGAGCGGATGGCTGTGGACGTAGTAGCCGAGCACCTCCTTCTCCTTCGACCGCATGTCGAGATCCGAGAGGGGAGGCACGTCGGGGAGGGTGCTTGGCAGTTCCTCCACCGGCGCGGGCGACTCGTCTGCGAACGACTCGAACAGGTTTTTCTGACCACTTCTGCGGTCGGCCACGCGGGAGGCGCCGGCGGCCATCGCCCGCTCGATCCCGGCCAGCAACGCGCCGCGGTGCCCCTGCGGGCCGGTGAGCGAATCGAGCGCGCCGGCCTTGGCGAGGCTCTCGATGGCGGTCTTGTTGACGATCGACGGGTCGATCCGGCCGCACAGGTCGTGGAGGTCGCGGAACGGCCCGTTGGCGGCCCTCTCCGCGCAGATCGCGGCCGATGCCTGCCCGCCGCAGCCCTTGATGGCGGACAGGCCGAAGAGGATGCGCCCCTCGGCCACGGTGAAATCGACGCCCGAGGCATTGACGTCGGGCGGGGCCACGTCGATCCCCATCCGGCGGCAGTCCTCGATGTGCTCGACGAGGGCGTCCTTCTTCTTGAAGTTGCGGCCGGTGATGTCGCCCGAGAGAAGCGCCGCCATGAACTCCACCGGATGATGCGTCTTCAGGTAGGCCGTCTGGA
>CAZONY010000568.1:0-1284 GCA_964581215.1 uncultured Chitinophagaceae bacterium
GAGGATCACGGCCACCTTCCGCGTGCCGAGTGCCGGCCGCAGGAGGAGCCGCCAGCAGAGCCCCTCCCGCATCCGATGCTGCTGGTCGCCGATGAACGCCTCGAGCGGAATCGACGCCCGATCCTCGGGCTTGCGGACCACGTCGATGTCGGGATGCGTGCCCGCCGCAGCCTGAACACACGACGCACAGGCCGCGCAGGGCACGAGGCCCGGCCGCGGCGCCTCGCAGACCAGCGCCCGCCCCAGCGCCAGCGCGAAGCATCCCTTCCCCACGCCTGGAGGACCGATGAACAGGTAGGTGCCCGCGAGCCGCCCCTGCGCATCCGCCCGGATGAACCGCTCGACGACCGCGTCGTGCCCCTCGAGTCCCTGCCAGGCCATCGCGTCACCTCACCCGCTCGTCAGCCCAGTTCGGGAAACCGTGCGCCGACGACGGCCCGGATCCGTGCGGCGACGTCGGCCTGGTCACCGTCGGCATCGACCACCCGAACCCGGGCCGGATCCGCCGCCGCTTCGGCGAGGTAGCCCGCCCGCACCCGCGACCGATAGCCGTCGCCGCGGCTTTCGAGCTTGTCGAGCGGCCGATCGAGCCGCCCGCGGCGTGCCCGGCGTGCGGCGGGGCGGTCGACGAGATCGGGCTCGATGCCCGACGTTGCCACGCGTCCCACGGTGCGGATCGCCTCCGGGTCGAGCCCTCCGGCATGCCCCTGGTAGACGATCGTCGCCAGCAGGAAGCGGTCGGCGAGCACCCACTCGCCCCGATCGAGCGCCGGGGCGATCACGTCCGCCACCAGCTGCGCCCGGGCCGCCATGTAGAGGAGCATCTCGCTGGTCGGATCGACGTGCAGATCGTGGCGATCGAGCAGGATCGCGCGGATCGCGTCGCCGGTGGGCGTCGAACCAGGGTCGCGGCAGGCCGTGACGACGATTCCACGGCTCCGCAGCCAGTCGCCGAGCGGTCCGAGTTGCGACGACTTGCCGGTGCCGTCGAGCCCGTCGAGCGAGATGAAGCGTGCCGAAGCCATGCGCGTTCCACGGACCACGGGGATGATTCGCCAGCATACGCGACGGACGCATGCCTCCGGAGGCGTCGGCACCGGGGAAGGGCGGGACCACGCCGTCGCCGTCAGCGGCGCACGAGCCTGCCGATGCCGAGGGCGTCGGCCGCGTCGAGCTGCAGCACCCGGCGGACCACCTGCTCGGCCACGCCCCGGCGGCCCTGCTCGAGCAGGCAGTGCACGAGCCCCTTGGCCGCCTCGAAGAAGGGCCGGTTGCCCGGCAGTT
>CAZONY010000568.1:1294-1509 GCA_964581215.1 uncultured Chitinophagaceae bacterium
CCGCCGCGGCCGCGTGCTCCAACGCCCGCAGGAACAGCTCGCAGCCACGTCCGAAGTGTCCCCGGGCGAGCTTCGGGCCGTCCTCCTCCAGCGCGATGAGGCCGAGGTGGATGTGCCCCTCGAGAAAGTCGGGGCACTCCGACAAGAGCCAGACGAGCTCGTTGCGGGCGATCTCCATCTCGCCCGCCGCCACCATCGCCTCGACCTCCTCCACG
>CAZONY010000569.1:0-1504 GCA_964581215.1 uncultured Chitinophagaceae bacterium
TGACGGGAGTGATCGCGGCGATCGGCCCGAACGGCGCGTGCTCGATCACGGCCAGGCCGCGGTCGCCGCTGAACACCTCGCTCGTCATGAATTCCACGCCGGGCACCTTCTCGCCGAGCACCTTGAGCTTCTCGATCTTGTGCTGCAGCCGGCCGATCTTCGTCTCCGCGAATTCCATCCGGCCAAGTTCCTCGGCATCATCGATGGCGATCCGGCGGATGTGGGCGATCGCCTTCTTCCGGCCCTCGATGCCCAACTGCTGGAGCTGCTCGAAGGCCTCCTGGGCGGCACGGACGGCCTCGTCCACGGTGGCAAAGATGCCATGCGCGCCGGCCAATGAGCCGCCTCCGACGGAGCGGGGGGCAGCGGTGGGCTGCGCCGCCGCTGATCCGGCGTGGCTCAACTCCGCGATCACCTGGCGGACGATCGTGGCGATGTCGGCGGGAGCGGGTGCGGCAGTGGACATGATGAAGCGCCTTACGGGTGTGGTGTGAAGTGGTTTGGTGACCGGCTGAAGCCCGTCCTACTTCTTGAAAATTTCTTTGCCTTCGATGCGGACGGTATCCACGAGGCCGATAACGACGGCGTCGATGGGCAGCGACTTCGTTTCAGGGGTGAGCCGGGCGCTGGAGCCCTGCGTGACGAGCACGAACTGCCCCTCGCCCGCGCCGAGGGTGTCTACCGCGATGAACGTGCGGCCGGTCGGCACGAGCCGATCGCGTGTTTTGTCGTCGAGCCGATAGGGCTCCACGACGAGCATCTTGTGGCCGGTCATGGCGGCCGTCTTCTGGGTGGCCACGACCGAGCCTGTCACCTGGGCGACGAACATCAGCCTCCGCTCCTTCCTGTCCGGGAATCGTTCGCATCGCCGCCGACGAGCAGGTCGCGGGCCTGCCGGGCGACGATCAGCTCTTCATTCGTGGGAATCACCCACACCTGCACGCGGCCGGCGGCTGCACCAATCGCGCGTTCGCCGGCGGCCGCGGCCGCGTTGACCTGCGGATCGACGGCGATGCCGAATTCCTCCAGGCCCGCCAGCACCGCCGCCCGGGTGAGCGGGGAGTTTTCGCCGATGCCGCCGGCAAAGGCGATCGCGTCCACGCCGCCAAGCTCCACCAGTCCGGCGCCGAGCCAGTGGCGGATCGACGCCACGTAGACCTCGATCGCCGTCCGCGCCCGGGCGTTGCCCGAGGCGGCCGCCTCCTCGAGGTCGCGCATGTCGCCCGACGTGCCCCACATGCCGGCCAGGCCCGCCTTGCCGGAAAGTTCCCCGAGCAGGTCCTCGAAGCCCCGGCCCGTCTGCCTGGCCACGTGCAGCAGGGCGAAGGGATCGAAGTCGCCGGCCCGGTTGTTTTGGGGCAGGCCCGACTGCGGGCTCATCCCCATCGACGTCCCCACGCTCCTGCCGTCGCGGATCCAGCAGACGCTGCTCGATCCGCCGAGGTGGCAGGAGATCGCCCGCAGGGGCCGCTGCCCCGGCACGAGTGCGGCCAGCCGTGTCGCC
>CAZONY010000570.1:0-1500 GCA_964581215.1 uncultured Chitinophagaceae bacterium
GACATCGCCACCCTGCGCCAGACATCCGACCGCGTCGTCTATCTGATTCCCGCCTGCCACTTTCCCGAGGAGGTGGAGGAAGTGGTGGAGGACCTCTTCGAGGAGATCTTCCGGCGGGAACTGCAGGCCTGGCAGCCCGACGAGCATCACTGGCCCGACACGGCCGACTTCGACCTCTTCACACGCTGGTTCACGGTCGATGGCCTGCCGGGCGTCGAGGACGTGGGCCGCGGCCCCCTCCACGAGCCAGCCTCCGAGTCGTAATCAAGGAGCCCTGGTCTCCGACCGTCGCACGCTGGGCCTTCCTACAGCGGCTCCTCGTCAGCCGGCTTATCGGCGGCGGCCTTCTCTGCCGCCTCCCGCGCTGCCACAGCAGCCTTTTCCGCGGCCGCCGCCTTTTCCGCGGCCGCCTTGAGCGCGACGGCCTGCTCGTCCTGAAGCCGCTTCGCGATCGCGGCCACGCGTTCCTCGAGGCCGGCCTTCATCTTCGCCACCTCCCCGTCCACCTTCCGTTCCGTGGCGGCCACCACGTTCTCCAGTTCGGCCGCTGTCCGCTGCTCGATCTTCGTGAGTTCGGCCGCGGTCTTCTCGTGCAGGCCCTTGGTGGTGGCGTCGGCCCGTTCGACGGCCTTCTTCGACTCGGCGACGGCCCTTTCGGCCGCCTTCTCGCTGGCCGTGGCGAGTTCGGCGTCGATCTTTTTCGTGAGTTCCAGCAACTGGCCGTCGAACCGCTGCCGCAGCGCCTGCGACTCGTCCGCGAAGGCTTTCTGCAGCGTGCGGAGTTCCTTCCCCAGGGTTTCATCGAGTTCGTTCGAATCAGCCGCAATCCGCTCCTTGAGGAGGCTCGATTCGAATTCGAACTGTCTGTCAAGCGAGTCCTGCAATTCGACCTTCGCGGCGTCCACGCGGTGGTGGACGCGGGCCGATACGTCGCGGGAAAGCTGCGAGTACAGCTCCGCCTTCCGCTTCTCCCAGACGCGACCGAAGGGCCAGGCGTTTGCCGCATCGGCCATCAGCAGCACGCCCAGCGCCGCCACCACCCCGCATGCCATCCGCCGCATGTTCGCCTCCCGGGCGTTTCCGCCCTTCCCTCGGTTTCGGCGATCCCATGCCTTGCCCCCTACGCCAGGCTCAACCGGCTGAACCAGATTCCCCGACACGCGAGGTCAAACCGCGTTAACCGCTCCCACCGGAACGCCGCCACCGTCAGGGTCCTCCCAGCCCGCAATCCCGCCGCCCCGGCAATCCGGGCAACCGGTGCCGGTGGCACGACCGGGGAAGGCGTACGCCCCGAGGCATGCCGTCCTTCGACCTCGTCGCCAGCGTTGCCCCCACGGAACCGCAGGGGATCGCTGTGGCCGGATCGCCTTAGGATATGGCGGGAGATTTTCAGGATCGAACCATGACACGCAAATGGCTGGCGATCGAAGAGCGAGTGCCGACGGCCGCCGGGGGCGTGCGGCAGCCCGTCGCGGCCGGTGAGCCCGGCCAGCGGCAATC